>JADMIN010000598.1 GCA_015478575.1 Ktedonobacterales bacterium
GCTCGCGCCGCGCGTGTCGCTGCTGGGCGCCGCGCCGTTGCCTAGGAGTGTGCCCGCCGGGTACCAGGTGACCGCCGCCTACACGCCCGATATCGGTCTCTATCTCTTCCTTGGTGGGGCGGTGCTGCTCGTCATCAGCGGCTATCAGCTCCTCTTTTCCACGCATGCCGACCAGCTAGCAACCGCGCCATACGCGATGCCAGCCGCGATGCGTGCCCCTTATGCCATCTCAATCGCGCCAGTGGCAAGCGCATCGCCATTCAGCGCGGTGCCCGGCGCCCCCGCTGCTTCCCCGGACGCCAGCATGCCCGCCCTGGCCACTCCGACAACCACGACGCCCGATGAACCACCCGGCGCAGCGAGCGGCCCCGTGCTGCCGGGCACCGCGCGCTGGGATCAGCCCCAGGAAGCCCCCTTGCCGCTCCGTCCCTCCGTGCTGGGCGGTGGCGGGCCGCGCTCACTTGGCCCGCGTCCGGGGCGCTAACCACGCCGCTCTCTGGTTAGCCCTCCGTCTCCATGAGTCGCTCGACCACGAGCGCCGCCACAATGGCGAGCAAGAAATAACCCGTGAGCGAGCCGAGCGCGACCAACACCTCAGGAAGCGCGCCGCCACAATAGCTCGCTGCCGTCCCCTCTGGGCCATGTGAGGTCAGCGTCGCCACGGCGAGATAGAGATAGCGAATACCAACCTCGGGCCACGAGAGGCCGCTGGTTTCGCGTAGGAAGCAGGAGTGATCAGTGCTGAAAAGGCCGGAATGGAGATAATCGCTCATGGCGAATAACCCGGCAAAGATCGCGATGATCAATAGGACCATTCGCAGGAAGCGCGTCGGCCTCGTGCCGTAGCCTGTGGATCGCAGCAGAAGAAGGCCAAGAGCGGCCAAGGGACGGCGTGACCGGCGCATCTCAGCCAGCCGAGCATCGAATGCATGATAGCGGAGCTCGAGCTGGGCATCCAACACTTGACCGACCCAGCCCTTCTCCCCGTCTCGTAGCGTCGTCGGGCCGAACGCTTTGCTGAGGTCCTTGAAGCGCTCCCCGTCTCCGTACTGCGCGAGGAACATGTGCAAGCTGGTGCGCCGACGGATCGCGCGGTCCCACCGGCTCATGCTCCTGCGATAGGACTGAATGAGGTCGCCAATGCGCGCGCGCATGCTGAATTTCCGCTGACGCCCATAGGCCTGCGCCCCGCCCGCGCGGAAGTTGCTTATAGCACGCAGGCGATAGAGCGAGGCCTCAACCCACAGCAGCATGAGTAAGCGCGCATGCACCGTGAGCACGTTGAGATGGCTTTGCTCGGCCAATACGTCATCTCGCCCCGTCATCCCTCTGCCGCGCAAGCGCTGGTTTGCCTCTCGTTTGGAAGCGTCGCCGATAAAATCATCACGCCAGAGCCGCTGCGCTGCCAGGCGGATCTCCTCCGTGAGGACGGACCACACACGGTTGGCCTTGGCCTCGGTGAGATCAGCCGTCGCGTGGGGGTACAGATGCGTCTCGACCAGGGTATCCATCCGCGACTTCAGGTGGCTAAGCAATAGGCCCGGCGCATTGGGGTCGCCATTGGCGTTGTCCGCGAGCAGCCTTCTCGTCCGGTCGTCGCTGATCCCACCCAGCAGCAGTGCATATGGCCCGGATGTCGCGTCGGCCTCACCTCTCTTGATCGTCCCGACCAACTTGCGTATCTTAGGGTCTCGCGCTTGTCGAGAGCTAAGGGCAATATCAATCACGGTCTACTCCCTCACCAGCAACGCACTCACACTCTCACGGATCGCCAGGCGTAGCAGTTCCCACGTATCTTCCTCGCCGCGTGGAATCTTGCGCACGACCGTGGAGTGCGCCCGCTTAGGCAGATGCGCGAACTGGTCAGCGAAGGTCGAGAAGATGAGGATGGGCACCTGCCCACGCCAAGAGGTTGGCGGCGCGTTCCAGAGCGAGCGGATATAGCCATCGAGCCGTGCCATCCCCCCTGGCCCTTCCATCTGCACGTCAAAGATGATGAGTGCCGGCATTACCCCCTGACCGTGCTCCAGCCTGGCCTCGATCTCCACTTTGCTCAGTGGGCGCGCGATCGTGGGCGTGACACCCAGGCTCTTGCACTCCTCAGTCACGTAATCGTAGATGTCTTGGTAGTGAGCATCCACGTCCTCCACGATAAGCACCAAGATGTGGTGTGACATGCTGTCCTCCTTCATTCGTGACTATGGGGC
>JADMIN010000599.1 GCA_015478575.1 Ktedonobacterales bacterium
CGGGTGACCCCATCCGCTCGTGCGCTTCGTCGTGTTTGATAGAGGATGTATGGAGGATGTATGGAGATCGAGCGTAAGCTCGAAGCGTTGGGGCTATCACTGCCCCAGCCGTTTGAAGCGCCAGCGGGCCTGTCGCTGCCTTTCGCCCAGGTGCGCATCCACGGCGACCGCGCGTACATCGCTGGGCATGGGCCGATGAACGCCGATGGCAGTCTGCGGGCGCCATTGGGCAAGGTAGGCGCCGAAGCCTCGATCGAGGAAGGCTACGCCGCGGCGCACGCGACGGCCCTGGCTATGCTGGGCAGTCTGAAGCGTGAACTAGGCGATCTGGACCGCGTGGTGGCATGGCTGCGTGTCTTTGGCATGGTCAATGTCGCCCCCGACTTCACCCAGACGCCAGCGGTCATCAACGGCTTCTCGCATCTGATCCTTCAGGTGTATGGGCCAGAAATTGGGCGCCACGCACGCTCAGCCATCGGCGTGGCCGCATTGCCCTTCAATATGCTGGTCGAGGTAGAAGCTGAAGTCGCCATCCGTGGCTGATGTGGCATGCGTACATGCGGGTAGACACGCGGGTGCGCGGGCGATGAAGCAAGCTCCCGCATAGGCGCTACGAGCGGGAATTTTCGTAGTCGCTGCCCTCGTTGCGCGATTTTCGCCGCTGGCACGCTGATGCTTTCGCTTGACAGCATGCGCCTACCCTGATATGGTGTGGCACAAAGCCGCGCGCCCGCGCGGCGTGATCTCTGGATGATGTGTGAGCCGAGCCGGCCACCAGTGGCGCGCGCTCGTTGGCAGGCCGGAGACCAGTGGCAGATGCCCTCCGGCAGACACTCTGGGACAGGAGGCACAAGATGAGTGGTATCTTCGGCCGATGGGGTCGCTCTAAGCATTCTCCGCCCGCCAACGGGGATGCCGTCGCGAGCGCGCCGCCCGCCCCACTACCAGCGGCGATGCCGGCAATGCCCGCCCCGACCGTCGCGCCAGCCGCGGCGATGGCCGCGGCGATGGCCGCGGCCCCGGCAGTCGCACCACCTGAGATGGCGCCAATGGACGTGGCGCCCCTCACCGCATCCCCTGTGGCCCCGCCAAGCGCTCCCGCGCCCACGCCGCCCGCGACGACGACCGTATCCGGGAACGGACCCACGGCCCCCTTCACCAGCACCATGATGGACTTCCAACTGACGCTCCAGCATACGCTTGACCGCGCGGCGCAGCTCTATCCGCATCGCGAGATCGTCACCAACACCGAGAACGGGCCGGTTCGTACGACCTATGGCGCGTGGGCCAAGCGTGTCAACCAGTTGGCCGGCGCGCTGGATCGGCTCGGTGTCAAGCGCGGCGACCGCGTGGCCACCCTCGGCTGGAATACCGCCACCCATCTGGAACTCTACTTTGGCGCCCCCTGCATGGGCGCGGTACTCCACACCCTCAATCTGCGGCTCAGCCCACAGGATCTTGCCTACATCATCAACGATGCGCAGGACAGCCTCATCTTCGTGGATGCTGATTTGCTGCCGTTGCTCGCGCGCATCGCCGATCAGCTCGGTCCGGTGCGCCATCTCGTCGTGATGAATGGCTCGGCACGCGCGCCAGAGGGCGTCACGCTGCCAGAGATGCTCGACTATGAAGCGTTGCTGGCGCCCGAAGCCGACACGTATGCCTGGCCAGCGCTCGATGAGCGCGAGGCCGCGGCGATGTGTTATACCTCCGGTACGACGGGCAACCCCAAAGGCGTCGTCTACAGCCACCGCTCCATTCTGCTCCACTCACTCGCCGGTGGGCTGCCCGACGTGCTCGACGTCTCTGAACGCGATATCGTCATGCCTTTCGTGCCGATGTTCCACGCCAACGCTTGGGGGCTGGCGCACAGCGCGCCAATGTTCGGGGCGAGTCTGGTCTTCCCTGGTCGGCTCATGGATCCCGTCAACATCACGCGACTGATCGCCTCCGAGCATGTCACCCTCGCCGCTGGTGTGCCAACGATCTGGATCGGCATGCTGCAAGTGCTTGCCAAAGAACCCGACACCTACGATCTCTCTGCGCTCCAACGCATCATCTGCGGCGGCTCGGCGGTGCCGCCCGCGTTGATTGAGGGCATGCAGGCGAACGGCCTCAACATCATTCAGGCCTGGGGTATGACGGAGATGTCGCCGCTTGGCTCGGTCGCTCGCGTACGTAGCGAGTATGCGGGCTTGCCTCTGGC
>JADMIN010000600.1 GCA_015478575.1 Ktedonobacterales bacterium
GTAATTGGGTCGGGGTCCGCGGCTCTTCCGGCTGGCCGCTAGGAAGCTGCATCTGCGTCTTCAACGCCGCGAGTTGCCGATCCACTTCGCCCTGGTTGGCGATGGACGCGAGCTGCCGTTCCAGAGGATCGCTGCTGCCACCGGGGCCAATCTCACCTAGCGTGCCCGACTGCGAGAGTTCGTCGAGCGCATTGGCACGCGCCTGCATCTGCAACACCTTATCCTGCGCGCGCCCCACCGCCAGGTTCACATCCGACATCTCCTCGGAAAGGCCCGTCGCGGCCTCCTGGATCTTCACCTGCGCCTGGGCCGCGCCATACTGCGCCTTCACCATCTCCTTCTGCGAGCGGAAGGCCTCCACACGCGCGGAGAGGCGTTGCTCCATCTCAACGAACTTCTGCTGCTGCGCCTTGAGTTGATCAATCTGCTGCTGGAAGGTCGCGATCTGCGTCGAGAGGCCCTGTCGTCGCTCGATCGCCAAGCGCGCAAGATCTTCGCGGCCAGCGGCCAGCGCCTGTCGCGCCTGGCCATCCAGCTTATCCATCTGCGCCGTGACCTGGGCCTCTTGCAGCTCGAGGCGCTTCTCGCTCGTCACCACATCGGCGATGCTGCGGCGCAGCGCCTGAAGCTGCTCGAGCTGCTTCTGATACGAATAGTCGAGCGTCTGCCCAGGATCTTCCGCGCGGTCCATGAACGAACTCATCACCGTCTTGATGTAGTTGGAGAATCGGGAAAGCACACCCACGCATTGCCTCCTTTAGGAGAGGGAATCCATGCCATCCACAGGCAGGCTTATCCCCCGCCTCACGAGCGAACGCCTCTCGGCTCAGTGCTGGCGGCACGCCCCTGGCCCTGGAGACCACATCCACGGTGCCACGGCCATGCGGGCCGCTCTCACGCGAACAGCGCCAAGTCGTTCGCTGTTACTGCCGGATCAAGTGTAGCACTTCATCGCGCCGCTGTTCCATCTCCTCGCGCGTGTCCGCCTCCAGGTTCAGACGCAGCAGTGGCTCGGTGTTGGATGAGCGCACGTTGGCCCACCACGTGGGGAATGCGATGGTGATGCCATCCAGATGGTCAATCCGCGCACCTTCCGCCGCGTAGTGCCGCTCGATCGCCGCCATGCGTCCCGCCTGGTCCGCCACCTGTGTATTGATCTCTCCACCGCGGAATCGCGCATCCACCTCCGCCACCAGTGCTGAGACCGGCTTGCCGCTCTGGCTCACCAGCTCCAGCACGATCAGAAAGGCGATCAGGCCAGAGTCGGCGTACCAGTTGTCACGGAAGTAGAAGTGGCCCGAATGCTCGCCGCCAAAGATGGCGTTTTCGGCGCGCATCTGTGCCTTGATGAACGAGTGCCCGACCCGCGTGCGCACCGCGCGCCCGCCGTTGCGCTCGATCACCTCTGGTACGGATCGCGAGCAGATCAGGTTGTAGAGAATGGTCGCTCCTGGCGAGCGCCGCAGCAGACTCCGCGAGACGAGCGCCGTCACCATATCGCCGCCGAGCAGGCGCCCCCGCTCATCCACCAGGAACATACGGTCGGCGTCTCCATCGAAGGCCACGCCCATCGCGCAGCGCTGCGCGGGCACCACGCGACGCAACTCAGCGGTATTCTCCGGCTCGATGGGGCTGGCCGGGTGGTGGGGGAAGGTGCCATCCAGCTCGAAATAGAGGGGCACGAGCGTGCCGGGGAGATGCTCGAAGACGCGCGGCACGATCATGCCCGCCATGCCGTTGCCGGCATCCACCGCGATCTTGAGCGGCTGAATGTTCGCCACATCAACGAACGAGAGACAATGCTGAATGTAGGCCTCCGTCACCTCGCGCCGCGTGACCTGTCCTGTGCGGGCCGGGTCAGTGAGTTGCCCAGACGTGATGAGATCGCGGATGGCGTTCACCCCTGTCTCAGAACTGAGGGCAATGGCCTCTTCGCGGCAGAGCTTCAGGCCATTGTAGTCTTTGGGGTTATGCGAGGCGGTGATCATGATGCCACCAGGGTAGCCGAACTTGCCGACAGCGAAGTACAGCTCATCGGTGGTCGTGAGGCCGAGGTCAATCGCATCCGCGCCCTGGTCGGTAATGCCGCGGATGACCGCCGCCGCGAGCGCGGGCGAAGAGACACGCATATCGCGCCCTACCGCCACGCGATCCGCGCCGAGGAACCGCACCAGGCCACGGGCAATCAGATAGGCC
>JADMIN010000601.1 GCA_015478575.1 Ktedonobacterales bacterium
GACACGGAGAGCGCGGCAGAGAGCGGTGACCGGCACACAGCGGTGACCGGCACACAGCGGGAGGAAGCACTTACGACGAAGCATGATCGACTCATCAACCTGAGCGTGGAGCAGGGCGCTGAGAAGGCGTTCCTGGTGGCGGTGGACACCGGACGCGAGGACGCGCTCTGGGATGTGGAAGATTCGCTGGGGGAACTGGCCGCGCTCGCCCGGACAGCAGGCGCGGAGGTGCTCGGCTCGCTCTGGCAGCGCCTGCCCACCCCCAGCGCGGCGCTCTACCTGGGCAAGGGCCGCGCGAACGAGTTGGCGCAGATGCGTGAGCAACTCGACTTCGATCTTGTCATCGTGGATGACGAGCTGACTTCCACCCAACAGCGCAACCTCGAAGACCTCGTCGGCGCGCGCATCGTTGACCGCACGGCACTGATTCTCGATATCTTTGCCCAGCACGCGCGCACACGCGAGGGGCAACTCCAAGTGGAACTGGCGCAACTCGACTATCGCCTGCCGCGGCTGACCGGGCGCGGGCGCGCCCTCTCGCGCGTCGGCGGCGGCTCGCGTGGCTCGGGTGGGGGTGGCGTTGGGGGCGCCATTGGCGTACGCGGGCCTGGCGAGACGAAGCTGGAGATGGACCGGCGGCGCATCCGCGCGCGCATCGCGGAACTGCGGCGCGAGCTTGAGGCCGTGCGCCAGCAGCGCACGCTCCAGCGCCGCCAGCGCGCGGCGCAAGCCATCCCCGTCGTCGCGATCGTCGGCTACACCAACGCCGGCAAGTCCACACTCTTCAACGCGCTGACCGCGGCGGGCGTCATCACGGAAAACAAGCTCTTCGCCACGCTCGACCCCACCACGCGACACATCACCCTTCCTACCCACCAAGAAGTGCTGCTGACCGATACCGTCGGCTTCATTCAGAAGTTGCCGACGAGCCTGGTCGCCTCCTTTCGCGCGACGCTGGAAGAGGTGGTAGAGGCCGATGTACTGTTAGAGGTGGTGGACGTGACGCACGAGAACGCCATCGAGCAATCGCAGACGGTGGATGAGGTGCTCACCGAGTTAGGCGCGGCGGAGAAGCCGCGCGTGACGGCGTTGAACAAGAGCGACCTCTTGCCCGACCCTTTGCGGGTAGATACCTCGCTCTATGAGAACGCGGTCGCGGTCTCCGCCGTCACGCGACAAAACCTAGACGCGCTGCTGCGGCGCGTCGGCGCGGTCATCACCGCGGGCATGGTGCGCGTTCGGGTGCGGGTGCCCTTTGAGCGGGGTGATCTGGTGGAGGCGTTCCACCGACGCGGCCAGGTGACAGAGCAACATGCCGAGGCTGATGGCACGGAGATCGAGGGGCTGCTGCCGCGGGCGCTGCTAAATGCTTTCGCGCCCTACCGCGTGGCGCACCCGCCCGCGCGAAGGCGCACCCAGCGGCACGTCACCGGGCAGGCGGCGGAGCGCCATGAGCATCTGGCCAGCGCCGAGGCGGAGTAGCTCCCGGCGTCTTCGGCCAACAGGCCCAGATAGGGAGCGACGAAGGCCCATTCCTCGTCGCTCACATCAGCGGGGTAGGCAGTGCGTGAACAGGCTCTGACAGGCTCTAGGCTTGCGCGGCCACGTCATAGGTCGCGAGCGAGGGCGGCCCAGAGAAGAACGAGCTGATCTTGTTGACCTGCTCGCGGTACGAGCCACTGGTGTCGTACGCCTGTCCATCACTTTCCGAATTCCACAACGTAATGGAGATACCCTTGCCACTCGTGGGGTCCATCAACAGGAAGGCCCCTCGATTGCCACTGGCCTGCTTGATTGCCGGGAGGATGCTCTCGTTGTAGATGCGCGTGGTTTCCGCTACTTTGTCGGGCTGGATCGTCACCGTTGTCACTCGTGCGTACATTGGATACTCCTTTGGCAGCGATGCCATGCGCCAAGCGCGGATCTCGAGCGATCACGTTCAGGCCGCTCGTCCCACCTGGCCCGAACAGTATATGCTATTTCCCTGACGAGCGTGCGGGATCTCGTGGGCATTACCGTTGACACTCAAGAGTGAACGACGTCTCAGACGGTCATTGCCGCCAATCGCATCTCCAGTACCCTCGCTGAGATCTCGCTCAGAGAGGGGAGCCAGGTTTTGTTGATTCAAGTCCAGACGTAGTAGGTCAGGCAGACTCCGGATAGAGTGGCTGGCCAGCGAAGACCGTGTTG
>JADMIN010000602.1 GCA_015478575.1 Ktedonobacterales bacterium
GTCGAGGACCGTGCCAAAGTCATGGGTCCACTTGCCGAGTTGCTCACGGTCGGTGGACGGCACCCCCAGCATCTCGGCGATGACGGTGACGGGCAGCGGGAACGCGAAATCCGCGATTACATCCATGTGGCCCTTCGCCGCCGCCTCATCGAGCAGGCCGTCCACGATCTCGCGGATGTGCGGGCGCATCGCCTCTACCACCCGCGGAAGAAAGGCATGATTCGCCAGCCCCCGCAGCCGCGTATGGTCCGGCGGATCAATGAAGAGGAGTTGGCGCGAGATGGCGTGCAGCGCCTTGCCCAGTGTGGGCCGCAACTCATCAGGCATCCACTCATCCGTGGCGGTAAAACGCTGCGCGGAGAAGCGCGGATCGCGCAGCGACGCCACCACGTCCGCGTGGCGCGTCAGCACCCAGGTGCTTTCGGCCTCCGCATCCCAATGCACTGGGGCCTGCTCACGCAGCCGCGCATAGAACGGATAGGGATCAGCCAGCACCTCTGGTGCGCGCAGGCGCGCCAGGCTGAGCGCGCCATCTTCTCCACTCGTCATACCAACGCCTCCCACGAATCGCACGAGACATACGCTCTCTCGACGTATTCTGGCGTACGCGCCACCAGATAGCAAGGGCAAAACGGAAGGGGCATCCCATGATGTGCGATAATGGGGCGACACCGGCGGGCGGAATCGCCAATGTCGCCACGCTCCTCGAGCGGCATGCGGGGCGGCGCGGGTTCGAGGCCATACCAGGACATGATGCGCGATATGGGCAGGAAAGCGATGAGCGATGTATGAGCGCGTGACGCTCCCCAACGGCATCCGGCTGCTGACCGAGCGGGTCATGCATGTCCGCTCCGCCAGCGTGCTCTGCTACTTCGGCGTCGGCTCGCGCTATGAGCACGACGCGGTGGCCGGCATCGCCCATCTCATCGAGCACATGCTCTTCAAAGGCTCCGCGCGCTACCCTACCGCCCAGCGCATCTCAGAGACCATCGAGAGCGTGGGCGGCGTGCTGGATGCCGAGACCGGCAAGGAATCCACCATCTACTCCGTGAAGGTGGTCAGCCGCCACTTCGATCTCGCGATGGACCTGCTCGCCGATATGCTGCGGCGCCCACGCTTCGAGCGGGCCGAGCTAGAGCGCGAGCGGCGCGTCATCCTCGAAGAACTGGGCATGTATCACGATAGCCCGCAGGATTGGGTGAGCGTGCTGGCCGAGGAGGCGTTTTGGCCGGGGATGCCCCTGGGGCGCGAGGTCGTGGGCACGCGCGAATCGGTAGCCGCGATGCCGCTGGAGGCGCTCACCGCGTTTTATGCCGCGCACTACGTGCCGGGCAATCTGGTGGTGAGCATCGTGAGCGACCTCCCCCACGAGCGCGTCGCCGAGACGGTGGAGCGACTGCTCGGCGATTGGGCACCTGCCGCTGTGCCCAGTTGGACGCCGTGTCCGCCGCCCTCCGGGCCGCCGCGCATCCAGTTGGAGCGGCGCAAGACGGAGCAGAGCAATCTGCTGTTGTTGACGCTCGGTCTCGCACGGACCGATCCCGACCACTACCCGCTCGTGCTGCTGAATACGATTTTGGGGGACAGTATGAGTTCGCGCCTCTTCATGGAAGTGCGCGAAAAACGTGGGCTGGCGTACGATGTGGGCAGCAGCGCCATCGGCTACCACGAGACGGGCACGTTCGGCGTCTCCGCGGGTGTCGAACCAGCGCGCCTGCCTGAGGCACTGGGGGCCATCCTGGGGGAGTTGCGGCGCATGCGCGAGACGCCGGTCAGTGCTGAGGAGCTGACCCGCGCGCGCGAATATACCAAGGGGCGGCTCGCGTTGGGGCTGGAGGATACCTTCAGTGTCGCCTCCTGGCTCGGTGGGCAGGAAGCGCTGCTCGGCAAGATCGAGGAGGTGGATGAGGTGCTGGCGAAGCTGGATGCCGTGACGGTGGAGGATATCCAACGCACGGCGGAGCGCCTCTTCCGTGATGAGTGGCTGCGGCTCGCGGTCATCGGCCCCCACAGGAGCGCGGACGACCTGCGCAAGCTGCTCACGTTCTAACATAGGTAGCCGCGACTGGCCATCCGATGAGGGAGCGCGCCTAGCCGAGACTGGCGCTTCACCGCGCGGCGGATCACCCTGGTCTGGTCCATGCCTCGCGTGAAGGCATCGCGCGCTCGGTGAGGCCTCTCCTAC
>JADMIN010000603.1 GCA_015478575.1 Ktedonobacterales bacterium
CAAACAGACCGTCATGGTCGTGCCCTGGCCTAGATGGCTACGGATGTCGATCCGCCCGCCGTGCTCCTGGGTGATCCACTGGGCGATGGCCAGCCCCAGCCCCGTGCCACCTGGATCACGCCTACGGGCAGGGTCAGCTCGGTAGAAGCGCTCGAAGATGTGGGGCACATCCTCGGGCGCGATGCCGATACCGGTATCGCTGACAACGATCTCGATCTGCCCATTCTGCCGCCGCAGGCCGAGTGTCACCCGCCCGCCAACCGGCGTATACTTTAGGGCGTTATCGAGCAAGATGAGGATGAGTTGTCTGAGGCGATCCTCATCGCCGCGTACCTGTGCCGGTTCAAAGGGATCCAGCGCGAGTTGCTGACCATGGGCCAGTGGCTGCGCCGTACGGAAGACATCGAGGACGAGCGCGTCAAGTTCGACGGTGGCCCGCTGTATCGGTACTCCGCCGTCAGCGCGCGCCAGCGCCAACAGGTCCGCCACGAGTCGGCCCAGGCGCGCGGATTCGCGCTCCGCCTCGGCCAGGGCTTCCTCTCGTGCCGATGCCCCCATGTTCGGATAGCGCCGGAGCAACTCCAGATTGGCTTGTATTGACGTCAGAGGGGCACGAAGCTCATGCGAGGCATCAGAGACAAAGCGGTGCTGCGCGCTATAAGAGGACTCGATGCTTCCCAGCATTTCATTGAATGTTCGCGCCAGATGTCCGATCTCATCCTGCTGGCGAGGCATTTCGAGACGCTCAGACAGATCGCGTGATCGTGTGATGCGTCGTGCCGCCTCGACCATCCTGGCAATTGGGCGTAGTGCGCTGCCCGCCGTGGCCCAACTCCCAACAGCCGCAGCAGCCAGTCCTACAAGTGCGGTTCCGAGGAGGAGCAAGCGAAACACCCGCATCGAAGCGTCAACAGTGCCTAAGGGCAGGAGGGCCTCGATGTATCCAGTGATGATGGGGCCGCGTCTCACTGGGAGCACCAGCACTCGCCAGCGTTCGCCTGAGGCATTCATGATGCCAAAGGCGCTGCCAGGTGGCGGCGATGGACGCGCGAGGGGCGGCGCCAGACCCGCGAGCGCATCGAATGCCGACCCTGCTGGATGGCGCACCACGACACGAGGATCCGCGCCTCCAACCATCGCCGCACTAGCTGAGGCTCTCTGAAGCGTGCCATCGAGACCGTAGATACGCAGGATCACGCGGAAGCCGCCATTCCCCTCGATCAGGTGAGGGGGTCCCTGGGAGGCGGCCACCTCGGCGGCGGTGTAACTGGCTGAGGTGATCAGTGCGCGGTCGAGGTCATCGTAATGGCCGCGTGCATGAAAGGCGTAGCTCAGTACCGTCACCATGAGGAGGATGGCGGCGAACAGCGTGCCATACCAGAGACCTAGGCGCAGGCGGAGAGACATACAGAGCGCCTTCCACTACTCCTCGCGCAGCACATAGCCTACGTTGCGCACGGTATAGAGCAGGCGCTGCTCATTCCCGACCTCCAGCTTCTGGCGCAGTTGTTTGACGTAGGTTTCGACGACGTTACCGTTGCCACCGAAGTCATAACCCCAGACGCGCTCAAGCAATTGCTCTTTCGCGAGCACCTGTTGTGGATGGAGGAGAAACTCATGGAGCACGCGGAATTCGAGGGCCGTCAGCGGCACGACCCGCGCACCCCGGCGCACGATATGGCTGCCCGTATCCAAGGTGAGGTCCGCGTAGCGCAGGAGTGGGGGGTGCTCGGCTTGTTGGCGGCGCAGCAGCGCATGGACACGGGCGACAAGGATTTCGAACGTAAAGGGTTTGATCACGTAATCGTCGGCACCGAGATCCAGACCTCGCACCTGATCGGTGGGCATATCTTTCGCGCTCAAGAGCACCACCGGAAGCAATGCGTCAGCAGCCCGCAAGCGTCGCAGCACCTCGAACCCATCCAGCCCAGGTAGCATGAGATCGAGAATCACCAGATCGGGCGGGAACTCACGTGCGAGAGTCAAACCATCGGGACCGGTCGCGGCGCTGTGCGTGCTGAAGCCCTCGTAGGACAAGCCGCGTTTGAGGACGCTCGTGACCGCTGGATCATCATCAATGATCAGAATGTTCCGCATCGGTGTTTCCTTCACTTGCGGCGCCCCGCGATTGCCTGAGATGCCCGTGACGGCTGTGCTGTGGCCGCATGAGTGGATAAGCC
>JADMIN010000604.1 GCA_015478575.1 Ktedonobacterales bacterium
GTGGAAGTATGCCAGACATGCCGCGGCGCGACAAGAGGCAACGTTGTTTTGCGCTCTTTTCAGCCACTTCCCCGCGCGGCGCGCCTAGGACAGGAACGCCACCAGCAAGGGGATAACGATGAAGAGCATTCCCACGAGGGCAATCAGCAAGGGATAGGCGATGTTCAGCGCGACCTTGGCGGGACGGTATCCAGCGCCACCGCTCGTGAGCATCAGGGCGGTATGGCCAGCGACAATCGCCGCCAGGATGACGGGAATCACCAGGTAGTCAAGCCCCGTGTAGACCAGCAAGAGCCAGGGGAACGGCCGCGGTCCGCGCGCGGAGCTTGCCACCAGGGTCACCGCATTGACCACCAGCGCCACCGGAAAGAGCAGCGCCAGCCCAAGGCTCACCCACGCCAGCACGACGCCCAAGAGGGCGCGACTGGCCGACGGTCGTGGCGCGCTCATGACATCCCATCCGTCCGTGATGGCATACCGCCCTCTCCATTGGCCACACAGGCGCGTGCCTGTTCGGGCACCCGCTTCCATTGTAGGGCGGCGACGCCAGTGGCGCAAAGACCAGGCGGAAGCATGCGGCGTGCCACACGCGGGCACACCCCGCCAGTCGCCGCCGCGCGTTAGCCATCGCCGCCACTGGAGGGAGGGCGCTCTTCCTCCGCGGCCGCTCCCGCCTCTAGAGCCAGACGCCGTACAGCATCCCAGCGGAAGCACGCGATGACATGGTCGTTTACCATACCGATAGCCTGCATGAAGGCGTAGCAGATGGTGGCGCCGACGAAGGCGAAGCCACGCCGCTTCAGGTCGCGGCTCAGTGCCTCGGCCTCCGGCGTGACGGCGGGCACCTCCGCCCCTGTTTGCCAGGCGTTCTGGATCGGCGCGCCCCCACTGAAGCGCCAGAGATATGCGGCGAAGCCACCGAACTCCTCGCGCACGCGCAACACCGCCTGGGCATTCTGGATCGCCGCCGCGATCTTCGCGCGGTTGCGGATGATGCCGACATTCGCCAGCAGCTCCGCACGCTTGCGCTCATCAGAGCGCGCGATGGCCGCCACGTCGAAGCCATCGAAGGCCAGACGATAGGCGTCCCGTTTCTTGAGAATGGTCTCCCAGCTCAGGCCAGCTTGCGCTCCCTCCAAGAGGAGCAACTCGAAGAGCTGGCGGTCGTCGTGGGTGGGCACGCCCCACTCCCGATCATGGTAGTCTAGCGCGAGCGGACTGCTCTCCGCCCACGCGCAGCGCCCCGGCATCTCGCCCGCTCCCCTCTTTCATTGGTCAGCCACCCACGCCCGCTCCGCTCCCAGGGAGTATATCCTCCCTCCCTCGGCGCTGGCCAGGCACGGTGGCGTGCTCTCGCTCCACCTCCGCGCCGAGCGCGCGGCTGGAAGCCGGAGCGCGGGTGAAAGGGGCTTCTCCGCCCTTGGTGGCTGGTGTACACTAAAGCTCAACGAGATCGAGCATCGGGCAAAGAAGAAGGAGCGGCTGATGGAGACACAGGTGGACGTGGCGCTGACGGCGCTCTCAGCGCGCGAGCTGGCGGGGCGCATCGCGCGCGGCGAGGTGACGGCGGTGGAAGCCGTGGAGGCGCACATCGCGCGCATCGAGCAGGTGAATCCCGCCATCAACGCCGTGGTCGTCATGCGCTACGAGCGGGCCCGCGCCGAGGCTCGCGCCGCCGACCAGGCGCGTGCCCGCGATGAGGCGCTGGGACCCCTGCACGGTGTGCCCATCACCATCAAAGAGTCGCTCGACCTCACCGGCACGCCCGCTACCTTCGGCATTCCCACCCGCGCGCGAGTGCTCGCCACCGCGGACGATCTCTACGTGGCGCGGATGCGCGCCGCTGGGGCCATCATCCTGGGCAAGACGAATGTGGCGCAGCTCCTCCTCTATATTGAGAGTGACAATCCCGTCTATGGGCGCACCAACAATCCCTGGAACGCGGCGCGCGCCGTGGGCGGCAGCAGCGGCGGCCAAGCCGCTCTTCTCGCGGCGGGCGGCTCGCCCCTCGGCCTGGGCACGGATATCGGCGGCAGTCTGCGCTATCCCGCGACATTCTGCGGCATCGCCAGCATCAAGCCTACGGCGGGGCGCACGCCCGATCAGGGCCGTTTCTCGGCGCACCTCGGCCAGCGGGCCATCGTCAGTCAAGTGGGGCCGATGG
>JADMIN010000010.1 GCA_015478575.1 Ktedonobacterales bacterium
ATGGGCGCCTGAGGATGGGCGCCTGAGGATGGGCGCCTGAGGATGGGCGCCTGAGGATGGGCGCCTGAGAGCGTGTTTGGTAATGGCTCGACGCGCCTGGTTGACATAGATCTCGATGTCACGAGCATGGTCGCAGGTGTAGGCCATGAGCTTCAGGTGTGGTCCGCATCCAGCGCGCTTTCGGGTTGAGGTCACCACAGATTTCCCAGTAACTCGGCAACCATAACAACGGTGAGGAAGGCCGAGAAGACGATCACTGGTCTTAGGGTCGCGGACCACAGGGTTGCGGTAGATCCCTGCTCGCGAGCTTCAGGTTGGCGTTGGGCGAGGGCGCGTCCAGCCAGGCCGGCAAGAGCGCCCAGGCCGAGGCCGAGCACCGGGCCAAAGATCAAAAGGGTCGCCGCGAACCCCAGATCGTCGCCCACCGCGCAGCCCATCAACGTAGCGCCCCGCACGCCAGTACAGAGGGCATCCCTCGACGAATAGCCCACCCAGGCAGTCTGTGCCAAGCGGTGGGCAAACATGAGATCGCCAGCCAGCAACCCCACATCTCCCAGGAGTGAGAGCACGAGGGCATACCAGAATCCCGCCACGGCTCCCGCGCCGATGCGCCCCACCGCACGGGCGGCGATGATCCCCACGGCGAGCGAGCCGAGCAGGAGGGCGGCCATTGCGAGTGAGGACGGCACCTGCAGCCCTTCACCTGTCGCGCTGATGGCGTCCATGACGACATAGTGCACCATCGTGGCCACTCCGACGACGGCGCCAACACCCACGCCGACCAGCCAGGCCGGTCGCGCGGCGGTCTCGCGCGTCCCTTGCACCGCTACCCAGATGGCCCCCGCACCCACGGCGAGAGCGAGGCCCAAGAAGCTCAGACGTGCCGCGTCTGGACCGATCCAGCGCTGCAACTGAGCATCACCCGTCGTCATCACGGAGGGAAATGCGTGAAAGAGGGCGATGACCACCAGCCCAATAAGGAGCACCACTCCAGCGCTCACACCACCTACGACCACTCCTCGCATTGTCTTCGTCCGCCTCATATCATCCCTCCACCCGTGACAGGGCGCACGCTCGGTAGCGACGCCTCCTCATACCGCGGCGCGACCATGCCTGAGCCAGCCTAAGCACTGCATTACCTTTAGACTCGTAGCTAAAAGTGCATCCCAATGAGAGGAGTCGAGGGGTAGGATACATGTAGACAGCTTCCGCGTCAACAGGAGGTGACCGACGCTGCGCCTACAGCATAGGCTGGCCTGAGGTGTGACGATGTGTCGAGAACCGTACGCAGTGGGTGCGTTCGCGGGCCGCCTCGCGTGGGCAACGACGGGAAGTAGGGCTGGACGCACGTCCACTCCGTGTCCGAGAGGGCGCTTGGATACGTCGTGTTCACATCAACGAGTGTAGGCCGTTACGTCACGATGGCGCGGTACACAACGCGCTCGAGGACGATGGATTTCCGCTGCAACGGGGAGCGGCAAGAAACGTACTACTAGAGAGTAGTGAGGCGCTGAGGCCGACGAGTGGCGACGAGGCACTCCTAGCGCGAAGCACCCAAGCGATGCGGGTGGCGCATACACCGGGAGGTTCCTACATGACAGAGCATACGTTCGACGCTCACGAAGAGCATGTGCCGCACACGGATGACGCATCACTTCCTTTAGAGGCCACGCATGAGGCTGATGAGCGCCGCCCTGAGACATCTCGGCCCGAAGCCAGCGGCAGTCGGCAGCGCGCGCCGCGCAAGCGCGCCCCCAAGCCTGGCCACGACGAGCCGGCCCAGGAGCGTGTGCCAGCGACGACGGTCGAGGACATCCTGGCCGCTTTGGAAGCTCAAGGATTTACGCCCGACGAGGCCGCCCGGCTGATTGATATCTCTGACCGGCTCGCGAACTCGCGCGAGGTGCGGGAGGGCGAGGCCGTGATGCGCCGCCTGCGCTTCCACCGTTGGCTCGTTGAGCGTGGTCTGCTCGATGAATTCTCCGCGTAGGGGCGCCCAGGTGGGCACAAGGCAGAGGCAGCGAACAGGCCCCCCGGTGATTGAGGGGCCTGTGTCGTCTGTTCGCGTGGCCGTGATGGCTCTTGTCCCCCGCTCGGATCTAGGAGAAGCGCCACTGGTGGGTGCCTAGGCACCCACCAGCACCGCAACGAGCCGGGCCTCGGCCCGGGCAATGACCGAGGGCGGAGCGCCCGCGGGCTGCGTCTTGCCGATATAGCCCGAACGCAGTTTGGTGCCCTCGCGCCAGTAGGCATACCAATAAGGCCCGTGGCCCCGGCCACGTTTGCACGTGCCGCAACTGGGCTTGCCGCACTTGCGAAATTGAAGCTGATATGTGATGTGCAAATCTGTAGGCAGTTTCGTCATGGCGCTGCCGCCTCCCTTTCCCACTCCACCCCAAAAGCCTGCCACGGGTCCGCTCAAAGCCCCATGGTGTGCGTACTCGGTATGCTGGACGAGGGAGGGAGCGATGCCGTTGCCTGCATGGTACTTAGGTCAGGCTTCGGTCTGTAGGGATGCGTAGGCCTCGCGGCGCGGTCAGGGAGCGATGCCGCGGGGGCTGTGTTGGTGGCGCTGTCGCGCGAGAAGCCCTCAGGCGAGAAGTCCTCAGGCGAGAAGCCCTCAGGGGGAGATGTCCGCGCCAGATAGGCGATTTTGGCAGGCCCTGAGCGCGCCTATGCGCATTCACCTCTACAACAGCCAGCAGGGCATGCTACAATTGCGGACACGTCCTGGTGGTCGAATCGTGGGAACAGCCACCCTTCGAGAGAGTGCGAAAGCGTTCGAGAGAGAACTGGCATGCCTCTAGAACTGGCAATAGATTTCCTGGCGATCTCACGCCACACCGAGCCGCCGGCCGCGGCCACCGTCGCGGGAGCGCTCGCCGCCGCGCGGCTGGGGACGGCGGACTATACCGCCCCTCATGAGGAAGATGGATCCAGCGGGCGCCGCCGCCTGGGCACGCACGCGCTGCGTGCGCCGAACCTTCCCGTCTCGGCACGGTTGATCATCACACGCCATGCCAGCGGTGTGATGGCGGGCATGGGCGAGGCGCCATTCGCGCTGCTCGCGCGCGGATTGAGTCCTGAGGATGCGCAGACCCTGCGCACGGGATCGCTCGAACTCAATCTGCGCGTGAAGGTGGGCGACATGCTGGCGCTGCCCGCGCTAGAGTGGGCGATGCGGGTGCTGCGCACCGTCCTCGACTTGACCGAAGGCGCCGCCGTGGACCCCACGGCGCAGCGTTGCTATGGCCGCGCGACGCTGGCGCGATTTGATTACGCTGACCCACTGGCGCACATCGCCTTCCACAATGAGATCTGGGACGCGGATAGCCGCTGGCTCCATACGCACGGTATGCAGAAATTTGGCCGGCCCGAGCTGGATCTCGTCGGTGTGCCGCTCTCGTTGGAAGATGATGGATACGCCTTCCTGCGTGCGGTGGCGGGCAGCTTGGCACGCGGCGCGACGCTCGCCGCTGGGCGCGAGATCGAGTGGGAAGATCTTGGATCTGTCGTAGCCGTCGGCGCTCCCACCGACATGGACCACCAGGCGCCGTACGGACGCTTGTGCTTGGCGGATGTGCCACGGCCGGGCGAGCGACAATCACGGGAGATTGGGCGACTGCTCACGCGCATCGCGCTGGCCGAAGCCACGCGCAAGGCCGCCGCCAATGCCCTCGCTGGCGCGCTGGAGTCGCTCGATCGTGTGCTCGCCGCCGATCCGGATGATTGCGAGGCCCTGGCCCTCAAGGCGCGCGTCTACCTGCGGGCGGGGCAGGCTATGCCCGCGCTGGAACTCGGTGAGCTGATGGATCTGCGCGTGCCAGGCAACTACCGTGGCCCACTCACCATCGGCATGGCGCTTGCGGCCATGGGGCGCTATCGCGAAGCCCTGCTTGCCCTCGACCGCGCCATTGACCGCGAGCCAGAGGCGGCGGAGGCTTTTGCCGTGCGGGCAGAGGTGCATGCGCTCATGGGACATGAGCAACTGGCATCAGTAGACCGCGCACGGGCAGCGTACCTCACCGCCTGAGCCGCATACGGCTGGCGCGCACGGCTAGCTCGCACGGCTGGCCGCGCATGGGGAAATCCCGCCCGTGGGCCATGTTGCCCGCTTGACACGCGGCACGGTGAGGTATACACTGAGAACGTGATGCTGGGGGAGGCGGGATCCGCATGAGGCGCGTCGGGACGGGGATGCCCGACAGCACACAACAGGTATGGGCTAGGGGAGGCTGCCGAGGAGCGCGCAGCAAAGGGTTACAAACGTGTCAGAACTCCAATCCATCGGCCGGGCGGCGCATGAATACTTGGGCACGAAGTATGCGGCGCGCGAGCGCGCGCTACCCAAGTCTCGTGCCGCTATCCGGCTGTGCGCCAACGCCATTCGCGCGGCCCATCGTGAAGAATTCGAGCAAGCGACTCGCCTCCTCTTAGAGGCTGGCGGTCTCCTGCGCGATATGGCGCTCGATCTGCGCGAGCACCAGGACATCTTCCATGCTGGCTTCGTCGCGGACGCCCAAAAGGAATACGCTGAGGCAGCGCTCACCTGCGCACTGATCCAGCGCCGATCACTGCCTACTCCCGATGACCTCGGCGTGGAATGGGCACCCTACCTGAATGGATTGGGTGAGTCCGCGGGAGAACTACGTCGCTACGTGCTCGACCGCATGCGCCTGGGCAAGATCGAGGGGTGTGAGGTCTTACTCTCTGAGATGGATGAGATCTATAGCTTGCTGATTACGCTCGACTTCCCCGACGCCATCACCGGCAACCTGCGCCGTACCACCGACTCCGTCCGTGGCATCGTCGAGAAGACCCGAGGGGACATGACACTCGCGGCCAGCCAGGCGCGCCTCAATGAGGCCATGACCCGTGTCGAGCGCGAGTTCCATGAGTGGAGCAGACTGAAGGACCGGTAGCGAGGATCACTAGCGCGCATTTCAGGTGGTGGCTTGGCATGAGGCGGAGGCTGTGGCATGGATGACGGCGTTTCAGCAGGCGATTCGACGGTGGCGCCAACGGGGCCAGGCGCCTCAACCCCCCGTGCGCTCTCACCCCGCCCACTCACCCAACGGGCCATGCCGCGCGCTCTGCCGCGGTCTCGCTCGCTGGCGACCTGGGTGCCGCTCCTGCATCCACGGGCGATGGTGCTCACCGTCGCGCCCGTCATCGTCGCGCTGGCCTACCTAGCGGCGGTGGGTGCGCACATCGCGCCGCTGATCGGGCTGGCCGCCGTGCTCGCGGTAGGGCTGGCCCAGGCGGGCATGCGCGTGCTCGAAGCGTATCTGGAGCATGAGTATCGCTTTGTCGGTCGGCAGGCCAGCGCGGCCTTTGTTTCCACGCTCGTTTCCGCTGGCATCTATCCACTGGACGCGTTGCGTGTGGCGTGTGTCTTGTTGGCCCTGAGCGCCGCCGCGGCCATACCACTGGTGCTCTCTGGTGGGTCGGTGGTCCTCCTGTTGGGATTGCTCGGCATCGCGCTCGCGCTGCTCTACTCCATGACGCCGTACGCCCTCAAGCGCTATCCCGCCGGTGATGCCATCGTGTTCGTCCTGCTGGGACCGAGCATCGTTCCTCTGACTATTCTGGCGCAACGCCAGGCGCTGACCGTGTCGGCGCTGCTCCTCGGCGGCGCGCTCGGCTTTCTGGCGCTGGCCATTGTGCTGGCGGCGCACCTGCGCGACCAAGAGGCTGACCGCAACCAGGGGCGGGTGACGCTGGTGACGCTGCTGGGGACGCGCTCCCTCGCGCTGGCCTGCGTTGGCTGCGCCGGACTTGCCTACCTGTTGGTGGCGATCGTCGCGCTGCCACGCGGAGCGCCGCATCTGGCGCTGCTGGCGTTTCTCTCGCTGCCGGCGGCGGTGGTGCCGCTCTCTGGCATCCTCGTATCGGAGGCGAGCGCGTCACGTGCGCTGGTCGTCCGGCAGTTGGTGCGGGTGTATCTGCTCTTTGCCCTCGGTTTGGCGCTCGGTCTGGTGATCACCGGCTGGTGGCTTCGTCTCGCGTAGCCTCGGCTGGCGGGCGTTTGACGTGGCCACGTTGGGGGCGCTACAATGCCCGAAGAGTGGCTGGCGACTCGCTGGCGCTTTCACGATCCCCCAGAGGTTGGCCGATGACTCGCACGATTCCACCTACCAGCGCTGAGGAAGAGCCGCGTCTTCCCGGTCTTCCCGTGTCCGCGGAGGAAGCGACGCCCCTCCTCTCCCCCGCGCTGGCAGCCACCTATGCCCGGCTCCAAGCGAGTGTACGCGCGCTCGACTCCGTGCTGGTAGCCTACTCGGGCGGTGTGGATAGCGCCTTATTGCTCAAGGTCGCGGTGGATGAGCTAGGCGCGCGTGCCGTGGGGGCGCTGGCCGTCTCTCCCGCCTACGATGAGCAGGAGACGGCCGAGGCAGTGCGGGTGGCCGAGCGCATCGGCGCCCGGCTCGTGTGCGTCCAGACCCACGAGCTAGACGATCCCCGCTATGTGGCGAACGGCGCCGACCGCTGCTACTTTTGCAAGGACGAACTGTTTACCCAATTGGAGCCAGTACGCGAGCGGCTTGGCCTCGCCACCCTGGCGTATGGCATGAACCGTGATGACCACGGCGACTGGCGTCCTGGGCAGCGCGCGGCGCGGGAGCGGGGCGTGCGCGCGCCGCTGGATGACGCCGCGATGGGCAAGGCGGAGATTCGCGCGTTGGCGCATCACCTGGGCGTGCCCGTATGGGATAAACCTGCGCTCGCCTGCTATTCCTCACGCATCCCCTATGGTACGCCCGTCACGGTGGAGGCGCTGGGTCAGATCGGCCGGGCGGAGCGGGCACTGCGCGCGCTGGGCTTCCGCCAAGTGCGCGTGCGCCACCACGAGCGTGTCGCCCGCATCGAGCTTGACGTAGCCGACTTCCCACGACTGCTCGATGGCGCACTGCGCGAGCGGATCGTGCGCGAGGTGCGCGCCGCTGGCTATGTCTATGTCACCTTTGATCTCCAGGGCTATCGCACTGGCTCGCTCAACGAAACGCTGCCTCGGCGCGCGCGTCCCCCAAAGGGATAATCGTCTCGAACCGTGGTCTGCCCCCATGCGTAGACAAGACATGGCGTGGTGGTATGTGGCGGGGAGGGGGCGATTTATGCGGCATTGGCATCCCACAACTGGACTCTCTGGTAGCGAGCGCGGCGCCGAGAGAGCGAGACAGGGTCCGCGGGCGGGGCTGGTCACTGATCCTGTTGGCGGAAGGCGGGCGAAGCCACGGCGCCGTCGCGTCGCCCGCGTTCTCGCGCTCGTCTTCGGGGCTGTGGCGGTGGCGGGTGGAGTGGGCTATCTGGTCTTTGCTCCCCAGATCGGTGCCTTGCTTACAGCACGTAATTTTTGCCTCGCCGTCGAGCATCAGCAATACACCAACGCCTATGGCTTCTTCTCACCCGACCTGCGGCAGCGGGTGCCCCTGGATGCGTTCACGACCATCTCGACGCGCGGTGACGCGCTGCAAGGGCGCGTGACCGACTGCTCCGCCAGCGGCGTGGCGGTGGGTGATGGGCGCCAGTCGGTGATCATACAGTCGGTGGTCACCCGGAGCGGCAGTGGGCAATCGCGCAACGATCTTCACCTCCTCCTGCTCGATGGCGCCTGGAAGATTGATGAAGCCCCTGATCCGCTACTGCTACCACTGACCAGTGCGTATGCCTTCTGCCAAGACCTCAAGACCCAGAGCTACGATGCCGCCTTCCGGCTGCTTTCTCTGGCGACGCAGACGAAGCTCGGCAATTCGGTGGCCTTCCAAGCCGTGCTGGGGGCATCGAGCATCGTCACGGGGGGCCTGAAGGATTGCCAGGTCACGGCGGTGGCCCTGAGCGCTAATCGCCAGGCGCTGACCATTCAGAGTACGGCGATCTTCGAGCGTTTCCCGTCGCTCTCCACCGAGCTTGATGAGGTGCAGAACAGCCCAGGTGAGTGGCGGGTAGATCGCCTCACGCTCTTCATTCTGGGGGCGACGGTGCGCATTCCCCAGGGCACGTGAGGCAGCGCACGTGAGGCAGCGCACATGAGCGTGGGGCATGCTTCCCCTCATGACTTGCGTGAGAGGGACGACCACGCTATTCTATTCATAGTGACTCTTCTTTATGTAGTTATGCATGTAGTTATGCGCCACGGCAACGAGGGCACGACGCCTTCGCGACGCGGGAGGAAGACCATGGCGGTTACACGAGAGCGGTTTGAGCAGGGGATGACCTACGACGACTTCAAAGCCCAGATGACGCGCAACCAGGAGCGATTCGCGGCCAATGAGCGCCACCTCACGCTGGACCCAGAGGATGTGGCGGTATTCAAGCGGCTGCCGCGCCCACTGGATGTGCTTGTGCTCGCGGAGGATTGGTGCGGCGATGTGATTGACAATCTGCCCATCCTGGGGCGGCTCGCCGCGGAGAGCGGCAAGCTCAACCTGCGGGTCTTCCTGCGCGATACGCATCTGGACCTGATAGACCAGTATCTCAACGATGGCCAGTTTCGCTCGATTCCCGTCTTCGTCTTCTTCGATGAATCCTTCCATGAGCTTGGCCGCTTTATCGAGCGGCCCGCGAGCGTGACCGCGCGAGTGGCTAGCCTGCGGCGTGATCTTTCCGCGCGGCACCCTGAGTTTGGTTCCCCCGACATGCCCGTCAGCCAACTCGCCGAGGAGACGCGGGTACGGTTGATGGAGGCGATGGCCAGCGCACGCGAGGGAGCGAGGGCCGCGAACACGCAGGATGTGGTGCGCGCGCTGCGGGAGATCGTCGAGTCGGCGCAGGCGCAGGCATAGCGACATGACCCAGGGCGGCGCGACGCTTTTCAGGAGGCGCTATGGCGACACGACCGATCAAGGTAACCATCACCTATTGCTCCGAATGTGGCTATGAGCCACAGACGTTGGCGCTCGCTGAGGCGCTGATGAAGCAATTCCGCCATGAACTCTCCGCGATCGAGCTGATTCCCTGGTACGAAGGCTCCTTCGATGTCACGGTAGATGGCGAACTGGTGCATGCCATGTATCGCGAGGGCGGCTTCCCCGAACATGCCGCGGTGATCGCGGCGGTGCGGCGCCACCAGGGCACCCTGGCGGTGGAAGGGTAGGTCGCGCGAGTATACTACTCCCCAACAGTTGGACAGACTCATACGGTACTGATGTCGGCTTGAGAGCGGGAATCGTGCGAGCGCCCCCACCCGCTCGCTTGGGTCGCGGCGCGAGCGTCACCCGCCCACATCGCGTCAGCACCACACACCGCACGGTCCCGTGAGGGTAGACAGGCAGCCCGTCCGCGCACCTCGGACACCCGCCTTGCTGTATCTGGTACGCTTCGCGGGCCCGCACCGCCACCGCGAGCGTCCGGCGCATCGCCTCGCGTCCGGCTTGCGGTACCCGCTCCTCCAACTTGGCGATACTATCCCCCGCGCCTACCGCCATCGTCACCGTTACGCTCCACCACATCTGAGGCTCACCACATCTGAGGCTCACCCCGTTGTGGTTGCTTGTGAACCCCACAACTGGAGCGGCCTCCCTTTCTTCCATCCCCCCGGTTGTGGGTGGAACCGTGAGCGGGGGGAAGGGTTTCAGGTGGGGAGTTGGGCGGAGTGGGCGGCGGGCATCACCCAATCCGCCCTCAGGGATGGACAAGCCCCGGCACGCGCGCTATAATTAGAACATAAATTCTAGATACGTGGTGAGCGAGGCATACATCCGCGGCCTGTGCGTTTGCCGCGGGCCTGAGGAGAGAAGGAGCGGAACATGAGTTGGCACACGGCGGAGATGATCGTGGGCACCCCACCCGCGGCCACCCCACTGGCGCGGAGTGGCGGGCTTGGCTCGGCGAGCGCGGCATGTGGTGTGGCATCAGCATGGAGTGGGGAAGGAGGATGGTGGCAGCCGCGGTCTCCCAGCGGGCATGGGGCGCCGATACCTTCGGTGGCATCCGCTCCGGCGCCGCATGTATTGCGTGTGCCGAGGGATGTGCTGCGCATGATGGCTGAGGCCGCCTGGGCGGCAGGCCGTGGTGAGGAAGAGATCTGGATCGAGGCGGCGCGCGAGTGGCTGCGGCGGCGCGCGCGTGATGATGAGCCACCGCCCTCGGCGCCCGCCGCGGCGTGGCCGGTGGCGGCGCGTGGCACGCGGGCCTGGGCGGCGATTGATGCGCTGCTGGCCGAGTTGCGCAGCCCCGCTCCCGCGCCACTCGCTCCGGCGGCTTCCGCCGCTGACGCTGGCTCCGCGGCGTAAGCGACGTCGGCGGCTCTCCAGGTATCCGCCCGCCACGGATGGGGGAAGTAGGCCACACACCCTTTCGGCCATGTGCTTCTTGTTCCGCTGGCCTTGACAGGCGCGCGTGTGAGCGGATACCATGAGCCGAGAGCAACCACTATTTTCGGCCATGCTTTGCGTGAAAGAGGCGTCACGCGAGACGAGTACGCCAGCAGAGGCTCCAGAAAGCCGCGGGATGATGCGACGCGGTGCCCAGCCGGTGGAAATCCCCTCGCCAGCCTCTCGCCGACGTGCCTGGGCAGGAAGCGTGGAGTCGCCCGATAGGGCTGACTTCCTTTCACGCTCACCCAGGCGATAAGGCGAGACGCCCAGCCAGCGTTAGATGGCACTCGAGGTCGCGCGTGCCCAGAGGTGGGCGGCGTGGCGGCGAACAAAGGTGGCACCACGGTGCGTGCGCCCCCGTCCTTTGCGATGGGCGGCGCTTTTTTGTTGGCTGGAATGCTTCCCAGGAGGAGACGATGCTGGATCTGGCATTTATCCGGGCGAATCCTGACCTCGTGAAGGAGGTCGCCCGCCGCCGCAAGACCGCCGTGGATGTGGACGCGCTGCTTGCCCTTGATAGCGAGCTGCGCGAGGTGCGGCGCCGCGCGGAGGATCTGCGCGCCGAACAAAACCGCCTCTCAAAGGCGATCCAGGCCGCCGGGCCGAACCCCGACGCGCGTGAGGGCTTCATCGCGCAGGGGCGCGAGGTCGCCGCCGAACTGAAGAGCCTGGAGCCACGTGAGCGCGAGTTGGAGGCGCGCCTGCGTGAACTCTGGCTGCTCGTGCCCAATATTCCCGATGCCTCGGTGCCAGAGGGTGCGGGCGAGGAAGATAACGTCGAGATCAAGCGCGTCGGCCAGCCCCGGCGGTTCGACTTCGAGCCGCTGGACCACGTGACGCTCTTGCGTGGGCTGGATATGCTCGACCTGGAGCGCGCCGCCAAGGTCGCTGGCTCACGCAGCTATATCCTCAAAGGTGAGGCGGTCTTTCTGGAGCTGGCGCTGATGCAGTTCGGGCTGGATCGCATCGCGCGCATGGGCTTCACGCCGCTCTACGTGCCGGTGATGGCCCGTGAGTTCTGCTTCATCGGTAACAGCCAGTTTCCCCGTGGGCGCGAGCAGACCTATGCGCTGCCAGAGGATGAGGTCTATCTGGTCGGCACCGCCGAGGTCTCCATCACGGGCATGCACAGTGGCGAGATACTCGCTGAGGCGGACCTGCCCATCAAGTACGTCGGCTACTCGACCTGCTTCCGCCGTGAGGCTGGCACCTATGGCAAAGATACCAAGGGTATCATGCGCGTCCACCAGTTTGAGAAGATCGAGCAGTACGTCATCTGCCGCGCGGACCATGAGGAGTCGGTGCGCTGGCATGAAGAACTGCTGGCCAACGCTGAGGAGCTGACGCGGGCGCTCGAATTGCCGTACCGCGTGCTCAACATCTGCACCGGCGACCTGGGCGACGCCAAGGTGAAGGGATACGACATCGAGTGCTGGATTCCCTCAGAGGGGCGCTACCGCGAGACGCACTCGGATTCGTACTTCCACGACTACCAGGCCCGGCGCGCGGACTTGCGCTATCGTGACACCGAGGGCACCGTGCGCTACGTCCACACGCTCAACAACACGGCGCTGGCCTCGGTGCGTACGATCATCGCCTTGGTCGAGAATCATCAGCAAGCCGACGGCACCATTCGCGTGCCGGACGCGCTGCGCCCGTACCTGGGTGGGCGGGCAGTGCTGGGTCGCCCCTGGCGCTGAACGCCGGAGGGGATGCCCCCTGACGCGGAAGAGATTGGGCCGGCGGCATCTGCCACCGGCCCAATGCGCATGGCTCAGTACGCCGCGCAGTGCAGCTCAACTGTCGTACGTATACAGGTTGTAGTTGCGCATCAGCCCGACAAGCGCTGAGCCAGGATTACTCGCGCCGCCGTAGTGTCCGGCATCCCAGGGCGAGGCGCCGAGGGCGTAGGCCGCCGCGTCCGGGCCTTGCTGGGCGGCTCCCGCGATGGCGCGGTAGTAGCTCAAGTGCGCGACGCGGATATAGATGCGTAGGCCATCTTCTGGTGTCTGGGCGTAGGCGAATCGCGGCGGTGAACCCCAGGCGCGTGTGCCGCTGACGGTCGGCTCACCGGACATCGCGCCCACATTACCCCAGTTGAAGCCGGTGAAGCCGGGCATGCGCCAGCCGTGCTCCAGCCCCCACTGCGCCAAGATGACGCTCACTGGCCAGCCGGTGGCTGTATGCGCGCGCTGGGCATAGGGCAGCGCGAACTTCACGAAGGCTTGCTCGCCGCTGATCGTGCCAGGATTGACGGCAGGCGCCTTTGGCGCGGTCGCTGGCGCTGGCGCGGTCGCGGGAGCCACCGTGCTGTCGTTCGACGCCTGGCTTGGAATGCAGAGTTGCTGGCCGATAAAGATCAGGTTGGGATTGGCGAGATGGTTCGTGCTGGCGATGCTGTTGACGTCCGAGCGGTACTGGCGCGCGAGGCCCCAGAGGGTATCGCCGGGCTGGACGGTATACCAGGCGCAAGAATTCGCGCCCGCCGCGAAGACACGCGGCATGGCGATCACCCCGATGAGCAGGAGTAAGAGGAGATTGAGCAGCACCCAGATGGGTGGCAGCTTGATCAGCTTGGCGGCCCGATGACGAGGGTTGCGCGGTGAGCGCGGCAGGCTCCGCGCTGGAATGCGCACGATGGGGCGGATGCGCCCCCACTCAGCCAGTTGGCCCGTGACGCGCGCCGCGCGCCGCCCGACGCTGGGCACGCGCTCGCGCACGTGTGTCTCGCGCACGTGTGTCTCGCGCAGCCAGACCGGCTCGTCAGCATCCTCCTCACCATTCCAGGTGGGCGCTTCCCAAGCGGGGGGTCCCCACGTGGGAGACGCCCAGGTTGGAGGGGCCCAAGTCGGAGGCTCCCACCGGTGTGTCGGCGTGGGGTATGCATCCGTGGGGTATGCCGCGGCGAAGTCGCGCGGGTCGAAGTCGCGCGGGTCGAAGTCGCGCGGGTCGAAGTCGCGCGGGTCGAAAGTCGGTCGCGCGCGCGGATTAGGAAAACGTCGCATCAAGCGCGTCTAGCGCTGGCAGCGGAGGAAGCGCTCCTCGTGGCGTCTGCCACGGCTGCTCATCCAGAACTGGTACGTATGGGGAACGTCCACCCACTGCACCCTCCTCTTCACCCTGGCACCCGCCTCTCCATGCGGGACGTGGACCCGTGTAGGCGTAGCCTCACTCTACCGCGTACACAAGGAGCGTCGGCGGCGAGTGGGAGGAAAGTACCGAAACGCTGGGTGGATGCTATAACAGCGAGTGGGAAGGGAGATGGCAACAAGACAGCGGCGCTGATTTCTTGTGAAGCGTCGCTGTCTTGCTTAGAAGGAGACGGGTGGCGCACTGGCGGAGGGAGCGCCACCGGGTGGAGCGCGTTCGTGAAGCGTGCCGGCGCGCCCAAGCGTCAGGCTATTTCAGCGCTCCTCGACCTTAAACGCCTCTAGCAGGAACGCCGCGCCGCTCTCGGTGGACTCGTCCGTGACGATGCGCAGCCGCCGCATGCGCAACTCCGCGCTATCCAGCATGCGCTGGCAGACATGATAGAGGCGCACGCCTTCTTCGAAGAGTGTCAGCGCGTGGTCCAGTGGAAGCTGGCTGTCTTCGAGCTGGCCGATAATCTCTTCCAGTCGCGCCTGTGCTTCCTCGAAAGCCAGAGGCGAGCCGACGGGCATGGGCTGGCCACCATCGCGTGGCGCGTCGTTCGCCTGGCGTGCGCGTGCGCCACGCCGTGTCTTGCGCTCGATCTCCATACGGTTACTCGCTCTCTCTTGTCTCGCGGTGTTCCGCCGCGCTGGCCCGGACCGGTGTCCCCGTGGGGGTATGTGCGGTAGCGGCGTCGGCGGAAGTGTCGGCGATGGCGGCGAAGGTGCCATCAGCCACCTGGATCGCCAGGGCATCACCGGGCGCGACCTGGCTGACGCTGCTGACAATCGCGCCATTCGCTTGGCGGCGTACAAGGGCATAGCCGCGCCCCAACGTCGCGAGGGGACTCAGGGCATGCAGCCGCAAGGCTCGGCCTTGGAGCTGCTCGTGGCGCAACGCGAGTTGGTGGCGTAGGCGGAGGTCTAGTGCCTCAACCAGTTGCGTCGTGCGTTGCCGGGCGCGCGCCACCTGTTGGTGGGGACTCGCGCGATCCAGCCGCTGCCCAGAGGCCGCAAGGGTATCGCGCTGCCCCAGCAGGTAGTCGCCCATCGCCGCGCTCAGCCGTTCACCCGCCAGTGCTAGATCCGCGTGCCACTCCGTAGTATCGGGTACGACGACCGTGGCGGCGGCGGTGGGCGTGGAGGCGCGCACATCGGCGACGAAATCGGCGATGGTGAAATCGGTCTCGTGACCGACGCCAGTCACCACGGGTATGCGCGAGCGGGCAACCGCCCGCGCCACGACCTCTTCGTTAAACGCCCAGAGTTCTTCGAGTGAGCCACCGCCGCGCGCCACGAGAATGACATCACACTCCCCGTGGGCGTTGAGCGCGTCGAGCGCCGCCGCCACTTGCTCCGCCGCGCCCTCGCCTTGCACCAACGCGGGTGCCAGGATGATGCGCACCAATGGGCAGCGCAGGCGTAGCGTGCGCACGATATCGCGTAGCGCCGCGGCGGAGGTTGATGTGACCAGGCCAACCACCTCTGGGCAGCGCGGCAGTGGGCGCTTGCGCTCCACATCGAAGAGTCCCTCGGCTTCGAGCCGCGCCTTGAGCGCCTCGAAGCGCAGATGCAGCTCGCCGAGACCGGCGTCCTCGATCGCATCCACATAGAACTGGCAGTCGCCGCGTGCCTCATAGAGACTCATGCGCCCATGCGCCAGCACGGCCATACCGTTGCGGAGGGGGGGCACGGCGGCTCTGCCGCGTCCATTGAAGAGCACGCACCGCAACGCGCTACGCTCGTCCTTCAATGAGAAGTAGCGGTGGCCCGCGCTCGATTGTGTGTAGTTCGTCAGCTCGCCGCGCACCCACACATCCTGGAGGGCGTAATCCTCCTCCATCAGGGCCTTGAGATAGCTAATCAGCTCGCTGACCGCGACGATGCGCATGCGCGAAGCTCCTTCCGCCCGCTCACGAAAGCCACGTATTCACCGCGCGTCTCTCGCTTCGCGGAATACGTGGCATCTCAGGCCGGTCTCAATGTGGATGCGTGTGATGGATGCGCGTGTGGCCCCGGCTCCAGCGGGGGTGCGCCGCGCTAGGCATCGGGCGCCTCGATGAGCAAGAGTGGCTGGCCATATTCGACCGCTTGGCCATCGCTCACTAGCACCGTCCGCACTTTCCCTGGCATGCGGGTCTCCACCTCATTGAGGACGTTGAGGGCCTCGATGGCGCCGACGACTTGCCCTTCGCGCACGGTGTCACCTAGCGAGACGAGCGGCTGCCCATCTGTCTTGAGGGAGGCGCGGAAGATGCCGACCAGCGGCGCGCGCACCTCGGTCCCGCGCGGGCCACCTTGCTCGGCAGGTGGCGGCTCCGCGGGACTCTCAATTAGCTCGCCCGCTTCTACCTCCGCGAAGGGCAGCCGCGGATCCACCACTGGGGCCGGCGGCTTGCGCAGGGTGAGCCGCAAGCCGGTGGATTCCTGCTCGATGGTGATTTCTTCGAGGTCGCTCATGTTCATCAAAGTGATGAGCTGGCGCACCTCGGCGATGCTCAATGGATTGTGTGGCAGCATGGCAGGCGCTTCGCCCCCCCGCTCCGCGCGCTCGCGCACCATCTTCGCCCCCTCCTCACTCTCGTCCCCCCGCCGCTAGTTGACACGCTCAACGTACGCGCTGGTATCGGTCTTGACGCGGATCTTATCGCCAGTGGTCACGAAGAGCGGCACCTGCACGACGAGGCCCGTCTGCACGGTGGCGGGCTTGGTGCCGCCGGTGGCCGTATCGCCCTTGAAGCCTGGCTCGGTGTAGGTGACCTCCAGATCCACTGTGGGGGGGAGATCAACGCTGAGCGGCTCGTCATGATAGCTGACGATCTCGAGCTTCATGCCGTCGAGGAGGTAGTGTCTGGCGTCGCCAAGCTGCTCCCCCGTCAGCGGAAACGTCTCGTAGGTCTCAGTGTCCATAAAATAATACGTATCGCCATCGTTATAGGAGTATTGCACTGGACGATGGTCCAGATACGCGCGCTGGAATTTCTCGCCCGCGTCGAAGGTGCGCTCGAAGAGGGAGCCAGAGCGGAGATTGCGCAGTTTGATGCGCACGATCGCGCCGCCACGGCCCATCTTGATGTGCTGCCAATCCACGATCGTGAAGAGTTGGCCATCTAACTCAAGCGAGATGCCTTTCTTGAGATCGCCGGTCGAAATCATCATCTCCTCCTTGCCCGGCGCGCGGCTTCGCCGCCGCTCAGGCGTCTGTCGTCTTGTATCCGCGGGCTTGTGTTTCGCCTCTGCGTTTTCGCTCGGTGTGTGTTCGCGATGCGACGGCATCGCGGTGCCGCTCCGGTCATGCGCCCGTGTCATGCGCGGAGCGCGCGCACTCTGGGCGCCAGTGGGCCAAAGCTATCATACCATGTCCGCCGCGCTTCTGGACCAGCGATTAGGAGCAGGGCAATCGCATGTTCAACCAGTCAGTATGTGGAGCAAGTAGTGGGTGCTCCA
>JADMIN010000605.1 GCA_015478575.1 Ktedonobacterales bacterium
GATTCTCTCTTCCGACGAACTGGTGGCGATGCAGGAGCAGATCCGCGAGGTGCGTGTGGAGCGCGAACTGCGTGAGTATATGGTGGCGATCGTGGCGGGCACGCGGCAGCACCAACACGTCTATCTCGGCGCCAGCCCGCGCGGCTCGCTCGCGCTCTTCCGCGCGTCGCAGGCGATGGCCGCCCTAGAGAGCCGCGACTACGTCAAGCCGGATGATGTGAAGCGGCTGGTCAAGCCATGCCTGAGTCATCGGCTGATCATCGCGCCCGCCGCGCGCGTGCGGGGCATCACGCCGAGCATGGTGCTGGAGGAAGTGCAGAGTATGGTGCCGGTGCCCGGTGGTCCGGGATCATTCAACGGAAGGCGCTAGCCATGCGCCCCTGGCAGCTCGTCGGCTTGATTATGATCACCGGTACCCTCGCCGTTATCATCGGCTGGGAGCCATTCTGGGCGCTCACCTATGCGCTGGGGCTGGCCTTTGTCTTCTCGGCGGGGTGGCTGGCGCTCGGCATGCGTGGCATCACGTTCTCGCGCTCGGCGCTCGGTGGGCGGGCGCAGGTTGGTCAGCGTATCGAGGAGCGGCTGGAACTGGAGAATCACTCGGCATTCCCCAAGCTCTGGGTGCAGGTCACCGATGGCTCGACATTGCCCGGGCACCACGCTGGCTATGTCGCGAGCATTGGTCCCCACCAACGCATCACCTGGCGCGCGAGAACGGTCTGCCGACGGCGCGGACGCTACACGCTTGGCCCGGTCGCGGCGGCGACCGGCGATCCGCTCGGCCTCTTCCGGCGCGAGATCACGCTGGCGGCGGAGCAAGACCTCCTCGTGCTGCCGACCGTGCTGCCACTCGCCACCTTTGATCTCTATCCTGGCCTGATGCCTGGCCGCGGGCGTGGCGCCCAACGCTCGCTGCAGACGACGACGAATGTCGTCACTGTTCGCGGCTACGTGCCAGGGGACGCGCTGGCGCGCATCCACTGGCCGAGCACCGCGCGCCTGGGCCAATTCATGGTCAAGGAGTTCGAACTCGATCCCACGATTGATGTGGTGGTCCTCCTCGATCTCGACCGTGACATCCAGGCGGGGGTGGAGGAGAGTTCTACTGAGGAGTATGGTGTCACCATCGCCGCGAGTATTGCCGCTTACCTGTTGCGACAGCAGGAGTTAGCGGTGGGGCTGAGTGTCAGCGGTGCCCATCATGGAACCATCCCCCTGGATCGCGGCGAGCGGCAGTTGGATCGGCTGCTCGAAGTCTTGGCGGTCGTCCGGCCAGAACGCGCGTTGTCGCTCGAGGAGGCGCTGGTGGCGGAGGAGCCACGCCTGGCACGCAATACGGTGCTGGTGCTGATCACCCCTTCGACCGACTTGGGGTGGCCTCAGGGGCTGAACCACTTGCGGCGGCGCGGCGTGCGCCCCTTCGTGATCCTGCTCGACCCTCACACATTCGACGAGCACATGCCTGAAAATAGCCGTGTCTATGATGCGCTCGTCGCCGCGGGCGTTCCCGTTGTGCCGGTGCGGCGAGGGGATCCGTTGGTGCATGTGCTGGAGCAAGGCCCACGCTGATCCCACCCTGACCGTCACGCGGGGCCGCGGCCCCTTGACTGGAGCTGCCCAATGCGAACGACGACCCCCACGGCCACGCGCCAACTCGCGGCCCAGGCTAACGCGGCCCAGGCTAACGCGGCCCGCGCTCCCTGGTTTCGGCTCGCCCCAGAAGATGGCTGGCTGACCGTGTTTCTTGTGGCGATGCTGGTCTTTGTCACGGTGCTGAGCATCCAGAGCGTCACGCCGCCCTGGGCGCCTGGATTGACTATTCTCTCCACCGTCACCGCGGTGGGCCTGCTGCTCTCTTATCTGGCCGTGCAACAGGGCCGCATCCCCGGCGCGTTGGTGCATACCGTGATGCTGGCGCTAGCGGTCGCCTTCGCGTTTGCCCAGACGGCGGATGCGGTGCTTGGCGGCGACCGCCGTGCCCTCCTCCAGCACACGATCGGCTGGTTCCAGCATGCGCTGCTTGGCAACGGGAGCAGCACCGATAATACGATCTTCCTGCTCTTCCTGGCGATCCTTACGTGTCTGCTGGCCTATATTAGTCTTTGGCTCGTCATTCGTACGCGCCGTCCCTGGCTGGCCGTGCTGGCCAATGGTGTCGTGC
>JADMIN010000606.1 GCA_015478575.1 Ktedonobacterales bacterium
ATCCCATCTTCGATCCTGAGGTGGTGCGCCGGGCACTGGCCGAGGATATCGGGCGTGGTGATGTGACCACCCAGGCCACCATTCCCGCTGACGCGCGCGCCTCGGCGAGCATTCTCGCCCGCGAGAGCGGGGTGGTTGCTGGGCTACCGGTGGCCGCGCTCGCCTTCCGGCTGCTCGATCCAGCGATGCGCGTCGAGGCGCGCGTGGCGGAGGGCGCGCACGTCGCGGCGGGAGCGACTCTGGCGCGGGTTGAAGGCGACGCGCGGGCGCTGCTGACGGCCGAGCGCACCGCCCTCAACTTCCTGGGCCGGCTCTCTGGTATCGCCACGCTCGCCAGCCAATGCGCGGCGGCGGTGGCCGGCACGAGCGCGCATATCGTGGATACGCGCAAGACGACCCCGGGCTTGCGCGCGCTGGAGAAGTACGCCGTGCGCGTGGGCGGCGGGCGCAATCACCGCGCGGGGCTGGATGACGGCATCCTGATCAAGGATAATCATCTGGCGGCGGCGGGCGGTGTACGCCAGGCCATCGCGCGCGTACGCGCCGCCGCCCCCCACCTGCTGCGGATCGAGGTCGAGTGCGAGACCGAAGAGCAGGTGTGTGACGCGGTGGAGGCGGGTGCCGAGGTGATCCTGCTGGATAACATGCCGATCGAGCGCCTGCGCGCCAACGTGGCCTGGATCCGCACCCACGCGCCGCGCACGCTGATCGAGGCCTCCGGCGGCATCGGCACCGACCCCGCACGGCTGGCCACCGTCGCGGCGACCGGCGTGGATCTCATCTCGCTCGGCGCCCTGACCCACTCCGCCCCGACTCTTGATGTCTCGCTCGAATGTGATCCCTCGCGGTAACGTCGCGAGGAAGGAGCGCACGAAGATGACCATACAACTCTCCCAGGTGTCGCCCGCCGCGGGGCCTGTCTGCGATGAAAGTAGTGAGCGGCGCATCCTTCCCTCGCTGGCGGCATGGCGCACGCAAGAGGCGGGAGCGGCCATCGCCCAGCGCGCGCGCCATGCCGGCGCCGAGCGCGCCGACGCCATTCCCCGCGCCTACGCGCGCATGGATGCCGCCGAGCTCGACCAGCGCATCACCGCCGCGCGGGCGGCGCTGGGCACGCGCCTGGTGATTCTGGGCCACCACTACCAGCGCGACGAGGTCATCACCTATGCCGACGCGCGTGGCGACTCGTTCAAACTGGCGCAGTTCGCGGCGGCGCGGCCCGAGGCCGACTATATCCTCTTCTGCGGCGTGCATTTCATGGCCGAGAGCGCGGATATCCTCAGCGGGCCACACCAGCGGGTGATCCTGCCCAATCCCGCGGCGGGGTGCTCGATGGCCGACATGGCCAACATCGCGGAGGTGGAGGAATGCTGGGAGGCGCTGGACGCCCTCTATGCCGATGAGGTGACGGGCGCGGCGGATGCGCCGCAGCCGGTGATCCCGGTGACCTATATGAACTCGGCGGCCAACCTCAAGGCCTTCTGTGGACGGCATGGCGGCATCGTCTGTACCTCCTCCAACGCCGCCGCGGTCTTGCGTTGGGCCTTCGCGCGTGGGCGGCGCGTGCTCTTCTTTCCCGACGAGCACCTTGGCCGCAATACCGCCCTCACACTCGGCGTGCCCGAAGAGCGCATCGTCGTCTGGAACCAGCGGCTGGACTTCGGTGGCATCACCGACGACCAACACCTGCTCGATGCGCGGGTCATCCTCTGGAAGGGCTGGTGCTCGACCCACCAGCGCTTCACGGTGGAGCAGATCGCCGAAGCGCGGGCGGAGTTCCCTGGTGTACAGGTGATCGTCCATCCGGAGTGCCGCCACGAGGTGGTGGCCGCCGCCGACCTCAACGGCTCGACCGAGCGGATCATCGAGGCCATCGCGGAGTCGCCCCCAGGGACCACCTGGGCCGTTGGCACAGAGATCAATCTCGTGCGGCGGCTGGCACGCGAGCATCCCGACAAGACCATCTTCTGCCTCGACCCTGTCGTCTGCCCCTGCTCAACCATGTACCGCATTCACCCAGCCTACCTCGCCTGGGTACTCGAAGCATTGGTCGCGGGCCACGTCATCAACCAGGTCAGCGTGGATGCCGAGACCGCGCGGTGGGCCAAGGTCGCGCTGGAGCGCATGCTGGCCAACAAGGGGTGAGGCGTCGCCGCTCGG
>JADMIN010000607.1 GCA_015478575.1 Ktedonobacterales bacterium
CTGTCTCGGTCGCAACCACTGGCTCGATGGCAGGTTCGCGCGCGGGATCGCGGCGTTGCGAGCTGGGGTGGCGGAACTGGAGGCGCTGCCGCCCGAGGCGTGGGAACGCACCGCGACGCCGAGGTGGTACATCGCCGCGATGGAGGGCGACCGCTCGTCCGCCACTGATGTCCGCTCCACGCTCGCCTTCCCCCTCGCCATCATCGGTGCGTGCGGGGAGGCGCTCGCCCTGCTCGGCGGCACGCTAGACCTTGACGATGCCGCACTCGCGTCGGTGAATGTGGACAATCTGGTTGCCCTCCGCATCGTCGCCGAGCATCTTGGCCGACCCGATGTGGCGAAGCGGGTCTACGAGGAGTTCGGACACGTCACGCGGGCGAAGGAGGACTGGTACAGGCTCGGTGACCACATCACGGGATTCCTCGTTCGCACGGTGCTGACCTATCACGCGGACGACCTCGCCTATCGGGAGGACGTGGCGCGCGCGGCGGAGGAGGCGTGGGAACGAGTGCAAGCGCTGCACCTCGTCGCGCCCTTCCCGGTGCGCGCCGTCCGGTTCCCGCTGGATTATCTCGCTGGGGCATGGGATGCGGCCCAGACATACGCACCCATGCTACAAACACTGAGCGGATCACACGCGCTCTCAGCGGCGATGACTCTCGGCACAATAGCGCGCGCGCAAGGGCGGGCGGAGGATGCGTGGCGGTATATGCGGCAATGGCTGCCAGAGGGAACGGCGACGGCGACGGGGGCATATCCGCTGGCATATGGCCTCCTGTTCCTCCACCTCGGCGGGCTGCTGGCACTGGACGCGGGCGACCTCGACGGGGCGCGGGAGTGGGCGGAGGTGCATGACCGCTGGCTGACGTGGAGCGGGGCGGTCCGCGGATTGCCAGAGGGGCAGGCGCTCTGGGCACAGTATCACCGCCAATCCGGCGACGCTGACAGTGCCCGCGAGCACGCCGAGCGCGCCCTCGCTCACGCCACCGAGCCTCGCCAACCGCTCGCGCTCCTCGCCGCTGATCGTCTCCTCGGTGAACTCGACACCGACGCAGGGCGGTACGCTGACGCCCAGACTCATCTGGACGCGGCGCTTGCGCTCGCGGATGCCTGCGCCGCTCCCTACGAGCGTGCCCTCACGCTCCTCGCCCGCGCGAAACTGTGCGCCGCAGAGAACCGACAGGACGAGGCCGCCGCACTCCTCGATGAAGTCCGCGTGATCTGTACGCCACTCGGCGCGAAGCCTGCCCTCGCCCGTGCCGACGCTCTCATGGGGCAACTCGCCCCATATGTCGCGTCGCAATACCCCGCAAGGCTGACTGAGCGCGAGGTTGAAGTCCTTCGTCTCGTCGCCGCCGGGCACACGAACCGCCAAATCGCGGACGCGCTCTCCCTGAGCCCGCGAACGATTGATGTTCATGTCCGCAACATCTTCGCGAAAACCGGCACGGAGAACCGTGCTGGTGCCACCGCCTTCGCCTTCCGGCATACCCTCGCCTGATTCTCTGCTGACTTCCCCAAAGTGACAACTGACAGACTACGCAATTTCACGTAGCGCATCAGTGAGCCAAAGATAGGTAATTTACTCGATGGCACGCCCGTCTTCGTGGCGTATGCTTGCTCCCAACAGCGCTGTATACATCTATCTCTTGCACCCGTAAGGAGGACACGGTGGCGACTCAGCCTGCTCTCGACATGGAGAAGGTCCAGCACTTCGCATTCAAGACCCTCGGGGACATTATCGGCACCCAGATAGACATGCTCAATCTGATCGCCGACCGCCTCGGCCTCTTCCAGACCCTCGCAGCATCAGGCCCTGTGACGAGCGATGAGTTCGCCGAGAAGGCGCAGATCAACGAGCGGTATGGCCGCGAGTGGCTCGCCGCGATGGCTTGCCACGGCACCCTGACCTACGACGATGCCACCAGGCGATTCACCCTCCCGGCCGAGCACGCCGCCGTCCTCGCTGACGTAGACAGCGGGCTGTATCTCGGCAGCTTCCCCGCGATGCATAAAGCGTTTTTCGGCAACGCGGACGAACTCACGGAGGCATTCAGGCACGGCGGCGGTGTGCCGCAGGATCGTTACGGCGACGACTTCTGGTGCGGTTTCGAGCGCTTCAGCCGCACCGCCTTCCGCAACAACCTCGTGCAGGA
>JADMIN010000608.1 GCA_015478575.1 Ktedonobacterales bacterium
CCGCGGCGGGAGCGTTCTTGGGGAAGAGGTGCTCGAAGTCGCGGTTGCCCCAGCCGCGGGCGGCGCGGGCGGTGGCGAGCGCCCCCTCATAGCGCTGGCCGAGCTGGCGCAGGCAATAGCCGCGCAGCGCGTGGGCGTAGGGGCGCCCCGGATCGAGTACGACGGCTTGGTCAACGGCGGCCAGCGCGACATCGTACCGGCCTTCTAGCACCGCCAGCAGGGCGCGCGCGATGGCGGCATCGGCGCTGGCGGGATCAAGCTCGATGACCTGGCGGCAGGCGGCATAGACGATGCCGAACTCGTTCAGCCCTAGGTTGGCCTCCGCTAGGCCCAAGTGGGCGCTGGTGGCGCTAGGCTCTAGCTGGGCCGCGCGCGCGAAGGCGGCGGCCGCCTCGGTGAGCCGCCCGCTCTTGAGCAGGTCTGTGCCTCGCTCGATGAGGGACCGCACTTCTGTCTGTTGTTGCATGCTCTTCCTAACTTCCCACCTGGCCCACGGCGCGCCTCAGCGCAGGATGACCGCGAGCAGTGTGAACGCGAATACTGAGATGGCGAGATAGCCATTGATCTTAAAGAACGCGAGATCCAGATGCGCGAAATCATCCGGGCGCACCAGCCGGTGCTCCCACATGAGGAGCCAGGCGGCCATCCCCACGGCGATCCAGAACGGCCAGGCAAGCCCCAGCACCCCGCCCACCGCCGCCAGCAGACCGAGCGAGGCGCCATGCGCGATCTCTGAGACTTGCAGCGCCCGCACCGGCCCGAAGCGTTGTGGAATCGAGCGCAATCCGTGCGCGCGGTCAAAGGCGATATCCTGGCAGGCATAGATCAGGTCGAAGCCGCTGACCCATGCGGCCACGGCCAACATCAGCAGGACGGGCGGCAGCCAATTGGCGACGCTGAGCGTCGGGTTGACCGCCAGCCAGCCGCCGATGGGCGCGAGGCCATCGGTCAGGCCGAGCGCGAAATGGCAGAGCCAGGTGAACCGCTTTGTATACGAATACCCTACCAGAAAAAGCAGCGCCACAGGCACGAGCGCGAGGCAGAGCGGATTGAGCTGCCAGGCCGCGAAGCCGAGGAGGGCCGCCGCGAGCACGGCATAGACGATCATCTCGCCAGGCGAGAGCAGCCGTTTGGGCAGCGCCCGGTTGGCGGTGCGCGCGTTCAGCGCGTCGAAGCGTGCGTCAATCAGCCGGTTCAGTGTCATGGCGAGCGTGCGGGCGCCGGCCATCGCCAGGGTGATCCAGATGATCTTGCCGAGGCCTGGCCACCCCTGTTGGCCGCGGGCGGCCAGCACCATGCCAAGATAGGCGAAGGGCAACGCGAAGATCGTGTGCTCGAACTTGATGGCTTCGAGAAATGTCCGCGCCTTGCCAATGCTCTTCGGGATCGCTCGCGCGGGCGATCGCTCCTCGCGCGCCTCAACTCGCATGCCGCATGGCTCCCCTTTGTGCCGCCGCTCACCAGGTCTGGGGCCGCGGCGGTGCTCCTGGTCCGCATTATACTGCCTGGGGTAGATACACTGCCATGTGAGGCGCCGCATGCGGGACTTCCGCCGTGCTGTCGGGGAGGGCGAAAACTGGTGAAACAAAACGCGGGGCCAGAGACTCCAAGCCCGATAGGTATATCACGGAGGCGCGTTCCCTCGCTTGTGGTGATGGGGCGGTGTACCCACGTGAGTTCCTGGTAGGCACTCTTTTTGCTTCTGGCTGGCTCATCGCGGCGCCCGTGAGGGCCGTGTTCGCGCATAACTGTATGGAGGTTGCCCTGTGGCGGAGACACCGACGATTGCGAGCAGCTACACGTTCGATCCTTTCGCGCGCCATCCTTTCTACACCGAGGTCAATGCGTCGCTGGTGCGCCAAGCGCTGGCGCGGGTGGATGCGACCCGGCCCGCTGGCGAAGCGGTGCGGGTGGTGGAGCTGGCCTCTGGCACCGGGGCGGTGACGGAGTTGATCCTCGATGAGCTTGAGCGTCTGGGCCGTCCGGGATCGGTGCTTGGGGTTGAGCCATCGGGCGAGGCCATCGAGATCGCGCGTGAGCGCCTGAGCCAACGCGGGGTGGAGTTCATTCAGGGCGACGCGGATACGCTGGCGCGGGCGGCGCCGCGGTCGGATGCGGTCTTCTTCTGCAACGCTATCCATC
>JADMIN010000609.1 GCA_015478575.1 Ktedonobacterales bacterium
GCCCAAGAGCGCGGCAAAGCCAGCCAGGGCCTCCGCCCAGCCGCGATAGTCAGGGCCACCAGCGGGCACTCCACCCACAGCAAAGAAGACGTAGCGCGCCAGCAGCACGGCACCCACGCCTTTGGCGGCATCGAGCACCGCCACCAGCAACGCTGGCACCGGGCCGAGCGTGCGCAGGACGTTGGTCGCGCCGGTCTTGCCGCTGCCGTGGGCGCGGGGATCTTCGCTGCGCAAGATCCGGCTGACAATCACGCCGCTCGGCAGGGATCCCAGCAGATAGCCAGCAACGCCCGCCCCACAGAACCGCAGGATCACCTCGACCGGGGACATCGGCAGCATCCTCTCTTGTTCAAGTGGAACGCCAGCACACTTCTCGGCGGCGCCGCGGGCAGCGTGGGTGCTCTGTTGAGAATAGGCGAGATGTGTGCCACTGTCAAGGTCCGTGTTGACAAGCTGGCGAAGAAGAGCGCGTAGCGAGCGTCACGCTCCACAGGGCGGATCAAGGCAGGCAAGAAGGCAAAAGAAAGAAGACGCACCCGCCCCAACTGGCGGGGCGGGTGCGCGAGTGATCTCACGCGAGTAATCTCAGGCGTGGCGACCACTCTGGGTGTGGGCGATGACGATGGCCAGGGATAGCCAGATGATGGCCGTCATAAAGAGGACGGGCGTCAGCGTATGCAGCGGCGCGCGCGCGGGCAGCGCCAAGCCAATCCACCCCATCAGTGAGATCAGAGGCGCCGCGAGAATGCCGCCAACGATGCAAATGTTGGCCAGCGCGATGGCCAGCCAGTGGCGCGATGTCGCGCTGGTGATCATCCCAGCGGTGACGGTGAGCGCGGCCACAAGCTGTTGCCAGCGTGCGCTGACCCGCTCACGGATGGCTCGCTCACGGATGGCCCACTCACGGCTGAGACGCGCGCGGCGCGCATATGGCGCGGCGCTCAAAGAAAGGGGGCAAAGCCGCTGTCCTTGAAAAAGAAGCTTGCGATCCTGGAAGAGTATCATGCGCCTATCCTAATGAATGAACGCCTGGTCGGCCTGCGCGATGGCATCCCGACCGGTCATTGGTGTCTTATGCCCAAGGGCGCCACACGACACGGGCGCCCTTGCCCGTGCCTCCCTCATGCTGTAGCGTCTCCTTGTGCATAACGTTGCCCCTTCAGCGCTGTAACACACCCTGGTTGTGTTGCCTTACCTCGCAGCCGCTAGGCGTGCCTGATAGTACAGGCACTCAGGCCGCAGGGGGCACCGCTCGCAGGCTGGCACACGCGCCGTACAGATCTGTCGCCCATACTGGATCACGTTCACATGCATCGTGTGCTGCCACTCCAGCGGAATCTCGCGTGCCAAGATGATGTGTGCCGCTTCCGCGCTCACCTTCGGGCCGATCAGCCCCAGTCGGCGCGTCACGCGCCAGATATGGGTATCCACCGGGAAGGCGGGCTTGCCGAGTGAGAAGAGCAAGACGCATGCCGCCGTTTTGGGACCGACCCCCGGAAGCTCGCGCAGATACGTGAGCGCGTCCGCCGTCGGCTGATCGCGTAGCACGTCGAGCGCCAGCGGCGCGCCGCCCAAGCGCGCGGTCAACACGCGCAGAATCTCCTGGATGCGCCGCGCCTTCTGTCGCGCCAATCCGCCTGGTCGGATAGCCTCCTCCACGGCTTCCAACGGCGCGTCGCGCACCGCCTCCCACGTGGGCCAGGCGGCTACCAGACGGGCGTACGCCCGCGCGGAATTGAGATCCGAGGTATGTTGCGAAAGGACCGTGGCGATCAGGCCACCCAGCGGATTCTGGTCGGGTTCCCATATTGGTATACCGTAGGTTGCGACGAGCAGATGGTAGATGCGCGCGACTTTCGCTCGCAAGCTACCGCCCGCCGAGATGTCAGCGTGCGTTTCCGTCACCTGCTCCCTTCTCTTCCTCATCGGCTGCGCCCAGACGTCATCAGCATGCGCTCATGATGCGGGCCATCGCGCGCGGAGCACTCTCGCGCGGAGCACTCTCGCGGTGGCAGGGCAGCGGTGGCAGGGCAGCGGTGGCAGGGCGGCGGCCACCATCCAATGATACAATGCTGGCTGGGGCGACATCTGGCAAGAGAAGGCGGGAACCGATGACGCGGGAGAGTACGC
>JADMIN010000610.1 GCA_015478575.1 Ktedonobacterales bacterium
GCCCACTGGCGGGCCGCGCCTATCGGTTGCACCAAGATATGACGAGTCTGGGGCGCACCACCGGCAACGACGTGCTCATTCCTGACGGCACGGTCTCGCGCCACCATGCGCGCCTGACCTTTCAGGCGGCGGCATGGGTGATTGAAGACCTAGACAGCTCGAACGGCACGTGGGTGAATGGCGCGCGCATCCAGCGGCCAACAGAGCTGGAGCACGGCGACGAGGTGCGGCTGGGCGATGAGGTGCTGACCTTTGAATTGCTCGCGTGATGGGCAGGCACATGGGCTGAGCCACTCGCAGGAGATGGCGGCTAGAGGAGAGCGGCGACCGGTAGGACGCGCCACGGCTGGCCTTGTATGCGCCGCCCCGTATGCGCCGCCCCGTATGCGCCGCCCCGTATGCGCCGCGCCGCGAGGCATGCGGGTTCCCCGTGTCCCTGCTTCCTAGTGTGTATGCGGAAAAGAGGCGCGAACATGGAAACTCCACCGACAGAAGAGGGGCGCACGATTGCCACCTACCGTGCGCTGCGCGTCGAGCGCGAGGGGGCGGTGGCTGAGGTTATCCTGACCGGCCCTGGCAAAGGCAACAGCATGGGGCCAGACTTCTGGCGTGAGTTGCCAGTCGTCTTCGCTGAGTTGGATGCGGACGAGGACATACGCGCCATTCTCGTGCGCGGCGAGGGTAGCCACTTCTCGTACGGGCTGGATCTGGCAGCGATGCTGGGCGAACCGGACCTCCAACTCACCGGCGAGACGCTGGCCAGCGAGCGCACACGCCTCCTCGCTCTCATTCAGCGCATGCAGGGGGCATGCGGCAGTGTAGCGAATTGCCGCAAGCCAGTCATCGCCGCTCTCGCGGGCTGGTGCATCGGTGGCGGACTGGACCTAGCGGCGGCGTGCGATGTGCGGCTCTGCTCGGCGGAGGCGCGCTTCAGCTTGCGCGAGGTGAAGGTCGCCATCGTTGCGGATATCGGCAGTTTGCAACGCCTGCCGCATATCATTGGGCAGGGCCACACACGCGAATTAGCCTTTACGGGCAACGACATAGACGCCGCGCGGGCACTGTGCATCGGACTGGTAAACGAAGTCTACGCCACGCGCGAGACGCTCTTTGTGGCGGCACGCGAGATGGCGGAGCAGATCGCGGCCAATCCGCCACTGGTGGTGCAGGGCATCAAGCGGGTGCTGAACGAGTGCCAGGGCAAGACGGTGGCTGAGGGACTGAGTTACGTTGCGCTCTGGAACGCGGCCTTCATGCCATCGCACGACCTGCATGAGGCGCTCGCGGCGTTTCTGGAACGTCGGCCGCCGCGATTCGAAGGGCGGTAGTTCGTGAGGGAAGGGAGAGACGGCGATGCGGCTGGGCGTGAACCTGGGCTACTGGGGGTCGGGGCCGACGGATGGCGTGGCGCTGGCGCAAGAGGCTGAGCGGCTCGGCTTCGACTCGGTCTGGACGGCGGAGGCGTATGGGTCTGATGCGGTGACGCCGCTCACGTGGGTGGGGGCACTCACCAGCAGAATCAAACTCGGCACGGGCATTCTGCAGATGCCTGCGCGTAGCCCAGCGATGACCGCCATGACCGCCGCCACACTCGACCTGTTGAGTGGTGGGCGCGTGCTGCTGGGGTTGGGTCTATCGGGTCCACAGGTGGTCGAGGGGTGGCATGGCCAGCCCTATGGGAAGCCGCTGACGCGCACGCGCGAGTATATCGAGATTCTCCGGCGCATCTGGGCACGCGAAGCGCCGCTCGACTTCCAGGGCGAGGAATACGCGATTCCGCTCGCGGGCGGGACGGGCCTGGGCAAGCCCCTCAAGCTCATCCTCCATCCGCTTCGGCCACGCATTCCCATCTACCTGGCCGCCATCGGTCCAAAGAACATCGAACTGGCCGGCGAACTGGCGGATGGCTGGCTGCCGATCTTCTTCTCGCCAGCACGCGAATCCGCATATCTGCCGTCGCTGGAGGCTGGGCTGGCGCGGCGGCAATTCTCCGAGCCGTTCGACATCGCTCCCACCGTGACCATCGTGCTAGGAGACGACGTAGCGGCCTGCCGCGCGTTCGTCAAGCCGATGCTGGCGCTGTATATCGGCGGCATGGGGGCGCGTGGCAGGAACTTCTACAATGACCT
>JADMIN010000011.1 GCA_015478575.1 Ktedonobacterales bacterium
ATGAGGCGATGGGTATGAGGCGATGGGTATGAGGCGATGGGTATGAGGCGATGGGTATGAGGCGATGGGCGCATGAGGAGGGCAGCGAGATGACCAGGGCGAGCGAGCCGGTGCGCGTGGGCGGAGCCATGGTGGGCGGCAGGGGGGACGGCGCCACACACGTGGTGGATGGGCGACTCACGTCGGCGGGTCGGCTCGCCTTGGTGGTTGTCTGTGGCGCCGTCTTCCTTACGGCACTCGATCAGTATGTGGTCGTGACGGCGCTCACCTATATGGCCACCGATGTCAATGTCAGCATCTCCACACAGCCGGACCGCATCGCCTGGATTGTCAGCGGCTACATCCTCGGCTACGTCGTGGCCATGCCACTGATGGGCCGCATCGCGGACGTCTACGGGCGTTGGCGCGTCTTCGCGCTCTGCCTGGGCATCTTCGCGGTCGGTTCGGTGCTCTGCGTGCTAGCGCCCCCGCTCGGCGCACCCATCGGGCCAGATACCTCGACGCTCGGCGGCTCGCTCCTCGCGCCTTTCTACGATCCGATCCAGAATCTCTTTGGCCTGCTGCGGCGGCTAGGCGTGGATGCCTCCTCGCCCAGCCTGGATCTGTTGGTGGCGGCGCGCTTCCTCCAAGCACTCGGTGGCGGCGCGCTGGTGCCGGTGGCGATGGCGGTGGCGAGCGACCTGTTCGGTGGGCGGCGGCGTGGGCTAGCGCTCGGCCTCGTCGGCGCGGTGGCTGAGGCCGGCGGTGTGCTTGGTCCTGTCTGGGGTGCCTTTGTGACCAATGCCTGGGGCTGGCAGTGGATCTTCGTCCTCAACCTGCCACTGGTAGCGATCCTCCTCTTCGTTGGGTTCTTCGCCGTGCCGCGCGCGCGGGGAGCACGCGAGCCAATTGACTATATCGGCGCGCTGCTCTTCGGCATCTCGCTGCTCTTGCTCACGGTGGGGCTGGGCCAGCAGACCGGTGGAGCGGATTCGCTCAGCCTGAGCGCCCATGCCAGCCTCGATCCCCGCTTCCTCGGCGGCGCGGCGGTGTTTTTCATCCTCTTTGTCGTCGTTGAGCTGTGGCGACGCTTCCCGGTCATCTCGCCCGCGCTCTTCCGCCGGCCCGCGTTCGCGTCAGCGGCGGTGCTGAGCCTGCTGGTGGGGGTTGCGCTGATCGCGACGCTCTTCCTCATTCCCATCTACGTGCAGACGCTAGACAATGCCACGCCTCTCGCTGGTGGGCTCGCGCTGCTGCGCGTGACGGTGCTCATTCCCGTGGGGGCGCTGGCGGGCGGCTGGCTCTCCAGTCGTTATGGTTGCCCGCCCGCTGGCGCGTTGGGGATGGTGCTGATCGCGGCGGGGCTGTGGCTGATGCATCTCTGGCCAGCGCATCCTGACCAACTCCACTTCACCGCCGCCACTGTCATCGCGGGCCTGGGGTTTGGGCTGGTTATCGCTCCCATTAGCACCAGCGCCCTCACCGCCAGCCCAGCCAGCCAGTCGGGCACAGCCGCTTCGGTCATTACGCTGTTGCGTATGTCAGGCATGATCGTCGGACTGGCCGGACTGATGTCCTACGCACTCCAGCGAGGGCGGGCACTCGCCGCGCAATTGCCTGGTGGCGTCTCCCTCGACCAAGCGGGGCAGGCCGCGCAGACCATCCTGCACCAGGTTTATAGCGATATCTTTGGGATTACAGCGGCCATCGCGCTGGTGGGAGTGCTGCCCGCGCTCCTGCTCTGGCGCCGCTCCAGCGCCACTCAGGCTGTCTCTGAGGCCGAGGAGTATCGCAGCTTCGTGGCTCCGCTCGCCTAAGTGACCCCTCGCTGGCGGATTCGAGTAGCATCTCCGCGCGCCCGACGCGCCGCGCCGCCGTGGGCTGGCTGGCGGTGGCGCATCCGCGGATGATACAGTTACCAATGGCCGCTACGAGGTGAGTGCGCACGGAGACAGCAGGGAAGGAGCAAAACCATGTCGGGTGGAGCAGGCGATCCAGGGCAGGGCAAGCCGAGAATCCTCGGCCAGCCGCATGGGGTGAGCGATGAAGAGGCCGAAAACATTACCCACATGATCGTCGAGGCGCAGCAATCGGCCCGCCAGCGCAATATCCCCGCCGAAGACCTGGACGCTCAGGCCACCACCGCGATGGCGCCGGAGGTCGCGCGGGTGGTGGAGGCCAGCCATGTGTGGGATATCCTGCGGAAGTTCAACCGTGACTACCTCTATGGCATGGGGCGCTTCGATGAATACGCGGGTGGCTTGCTGCTCAAGTGGGGTGATGGCTATTCGCGCAAGCACATCTGGGTCACGGTCGAGGGGGAAAACCTGGTCTTCGAGACCAATCACGAGCGCTCGTGTGACAAGAGTTACTGCCGTGGTGGCTACCACGTCTTCACCCCGGCGGAGTGGCGGAGTCCGCGCATCATCAACCAGGAACTGGCTGAGCAGTTCCGCCGACCCATCTCTGAGCGCACCGACGATTAGCCTGCCACGAGCGCCTGTCCGCCGCGGCGCCGACGTGATGGGAGCGGTCTGCCGCGCGTTCGTGCTCGCCCCGTGGGCTGGCGCTGGGGCGCGCGGGCCACAACGGGGCCATACCGGGCGGCTTGCGCTCCGCCCGTCAACGGAGGCGTAAGATGACGACGCCTAGTGAGGCGCCATTGGCGCGGCAGCGGGCACTGTTGCTCGACAACGATCTCTTCTTTATCGCTAAGGTTGCCGAGACGCTCCGTCACGTCGGCTACGAGACACGCACTGCCCGTGGGGCTGAGGCATTCGCACGTCTGCTGGGCGAGGTCGCGCCAGTCGTCGCGCTGGTGAACACGGCCGCGCGTGGCATTGATTGGCGCGCGGGCATCCGCGCCGCCAGAGCCGCGGGCGTGCCGGTGATCGCGTTTGGCGCACACGTAGACCTTGCCACGCAGGAGGAAGCGCGCATGGCGGGAGCCGACCGGGTGATCGCGAACTCCAAGCTGGCGAGCGACCTCCCGGCAATCGTGGCCCGCACGGTGCGACGTGGCACAGCGCCAACAGCCCAGGGGGACGCCCAGACCGCGGAGGCAGAGGCGGACGTACGGCGCCTGACATCCGACGATTCCGAAAGCTAGAGGGTCAGATCGTGCCGGTGCCGATGGAGCGCCCATCGCCCCAGCCCTGGTAGCTGTTGACAGGAGGTTTGCAGATCATGAGCACCATTGAACAGGCGAATCCCGGCATGGGCACGCACGAGCAATGGCATGCGTTAGCGCAGCAGTTGCGCGTGGATAGTATCCGTAGCACGACGGCGGCAGGGTCCGGCCACCCGTCGTCCTCGATGTCCGCCGCAGACCTGATGGCTGTGCTGATAAGTGAATATCTGCGCTACGATTTCGCCAACCCGCGCAACCCGAACAATGATCATCTGATTCTCTCGAAGGGGCATGCCGCGCCCCTGCTCTACGCCGCCTACAAGGCCACTGGCGCCATCACCGATGAGGAGATGCTGACGCTGCGCAAGCGGGGCAGCCGCATCGAGGGGCACCCGACACCTGACGTGCCGTGGGTGGATGTGGCGACCGGCTCGCTCGGCCAGGGACTGCCGATTGGCGTGGGCATCGCGCTCGCGGGCAAGTACCTGGATAAACTGCCGTACCGGGTCTGGGTGATCCTGGGTGACAGCGAGATGGCCGAAGGCTCGATCTGGGAAGCGATGGAACTGGGGGGGCACTACCATCTGGGCAACCTCATCGGCATCCTGGACATGAACCGGCTAGGCCAGCGCGGTGAGACCATGCTCGGCTGGAACGCGGACGCCTACGCGGCCCGCGCCCGCGCCTTCGGCTGGCGCGCCGTCGAGATTGATGGCCATGACCTGGATCAGATTCACCAGGCGTATGCCCAGGCACTTCAGCAGGCCGACGCACCGACGCTCATCGTGGCGCGCACGCTCAAGGGCAAGGGCTTCTCAGCTATTGAGAACCAGGAGGGTTGGCATGGCAAGCCACTGCCGCCGGATATGGAGCGGAAGGCCATCGAGGAACTGGGGGGCATACGCGATATCCACGTGAACGTTCATCTGCCAGAGGATCGCCAGGTGGCGCGGCCCGCTGAGGCTGAGCCGCTGCACCTGCCCGCCTACGAGGCTGGTGGCAAGGTCGCTACCCGCACCGCCTATGGCGACGCCCTGAAGGCGCTGGGTGTGGCCGATTCCCAGGTCGTCGCGATGGATGGCGAGGTCAGCAATTCCACCTATGCCGAGACCTTCGCCAAGGCGATCCCCAGCCGCTTCTTCGAGACCTATATCGCCGAGCAACAGCTCGTTGCCCTAGCCGTGGGCATGCAGGTGCGCGGCTACAAGCCCTATGCCTCTACCTTCGCCGCGTTCCTCAGCCGTGCGTATGACTTCATCCGCATGGCAGCCATCTCGCGCGCGAACATCAAACTCTGCGGCTCGCACGCTGGCGTCTCCATCGGTGAGGATGGCCCCTCGCAGATGGCGCTGGAGGATCTCGCGATGTTGCGCGCGGTACAAAGCAGCACGGTCCTCTACCCCTGTGATGCCAACCAGACCGCGCGGCTCCTGAGCGAGATGAACGACCGCCCCGGCATCGTCTATCTGCGCACCACCCGCGAGAAGACACCGGTGATCTATGATGCCGAAGAGCAGTTCCCCATCGGTGGGAGCAAGGTGCTGCGCCAATCGGAGAGCGACCGCGCCACGATCGTCGCCGCGGGCATTACGCTCCACGAGGCGCTCAAAGCCTACGATATGCTCAAGAGCCTAGGCATCACCGTCCGTGTGATTGACGCCTACTCGGTGAAGCCGATTGACGCGACGACGCTGCGGGCCGCGGCGCAGGCCAGCGGACGGCGCATCGTTGTGGTAGAGGATCACTGGCCCGAAGGCGGGTTGGGCGATGCCGTGCTCGAAGCGTTCGCTGGCTCGGACCAGCGGCCCCCCAGCGGCCCGCTACCCACGGTGGTGAAGCTCACTCCAACCCATATGCCAGGCTCCGCCACGCCCGATGAGCAGCTTGAAGCCGCTGGCATCAGCGCCCCCCACATTGTTCGCGCGGTGCAAGCGCTGCTCGCCTAGCCCGTGCTGCCCCTTCCCCTGGTGAAGGAAAGGCGAACAGCTTCCCTCCTGCCCCTTCCCCTGGTGAAGGGAGAGGGCAGGAAGGTCAGCACCACTCTCAGTTGGCGAGAGGGATGGCCGTTGGGAGGCCGTCACGATGCGCGACGCGGGCCTAGTGGGGGCGCATGCGCCGCGCCAATCGAGCGGTGGCTCAGTGTGGTGGGCCACCGCCTCGTGGCCCTCACCCGCCACGGATCTGTTGCGCTCTTGGTCGCTGAGACGTCCCACCTGGCTACGTCAGCGCTCACAGCAAGTCGTATGCTCGCGCTCCTCTACCGTCGTGGTAGACATCCGCGCGATCACCCGTATCCCCTAAATCAAGGGCGGGTGCGCTGGCAGGTGGCTCGCTGGCGCGCAACTCGCACACCCGCGTGTCCATCGCGGACCGACAGGTGCGGCACTCTGCCAGGTGGCTCGCGAGATCAGGGAAGCGTCTTCGCGCCATGGCCTCACCTTGCCTGTAGGCTAGGGCCGCGTAGTCGCGCATCTGGGTACAGGTGCGCGTCTTCTGGCGCGTGGCCTGAAGCCGGGCGAGGAGTTGATCTCCTCGCGCCCGCAGAGGGCTTTCGGTGCCCGCACGGCTTGCGATGGCGCGAATGGCGGACTCCAGGGTCTCCTGGCAATGCTCACACGTCAGGAGATGGGTTGCCATGCGCTGCTTATGTTCAAGGGAAAGCGGCAGATCACCCGCAAGAATGATATGCGGTTCTTGATCCACATGCATGGGCTTTCCCAGGAAGTGGTGCGCTTCCTGGAGGACACGATCCACGGTGAAGCGCGCTGTGCCGAGTCGTGCGGCGATCTCCTCATGGGAAGCTTCGCTGGAGAATGCCAGAGTGAGGATGTCAGTATCACGTGCGGGATTCTCGCGCTGCCTGAGCCACTGACCCAACTGAGGGTAGCGCTTTAGCGGCTCCGAATCGGTGGGAGGAAGAGATGACATGCTTGCCCTCCAGAGTGGCCGTATGAGGCACATCCTCAAACGAGTTACATATTTAGACTCAGGTGCTGATAGATTCTTAGCCCTATCTTATGTTCAATTTACGCGTATCTCATGGCAAGCGTGAGTACCAACCAAGGCATAATAGTCTGCTGTCCCGCGTGCGCACATGGGGCAAGGGCAGGACAGCAGGTGCCCCACCCAGCGGCTATATGGGCCAAGCGCTCGTCACCGCGCAGCGGCGTGCCGGGTCAGGGCCAGCCGCCTTCAGGCGGCTACTAACCGGCGGGCGGCCAGCGCCACCGCATCCAGTAACACCTGCATATTGAAAGGTTTTTGCAGGATGGGAACCGCTAGGCGTAGGCGGTCACGTGCCTGTTCCAGCGGGACCGCCGCGATATTCGCGGTGATGAGCACATACGCATGCCGCCGCGCGAGAAGGGTATCATCAATCACCGTGCGGAGCACCGCCGGCCCATCCAGTCGTGGCATCATGACATCGAGCAGCACGACCATGCCCTCGGTCGCCTCACGCAACACTTCGAGCGCCCGCGCGCCATCCTCCGCCTCCGCGACCACATAGCCCGCGTCTTCGAGCGCGAGCCGCAGAGCTTCGCGGATCTCGCGATTATCATCCACCACTAATACTGGCACCATAGCGCTCACCCATCTTTCCACCGCGGGGCCAATCCTCAATCACTCTCTTCTGTCGGATGAATCCTCAACGCTGGTAAAGTATGTCAAAATCTGTGCCAAAGATTGCCAGGGGCCTATCTTCACATGGAGCGCGGCGTAGAAGGAAGTGCGGCTCCCATCGCTGGTGTGGAAGCCGTCTCGCCAGAGATCTTCAAGACCCTCGTCGAGTGTGCTAGCGCGCCTGCCTCCTGGTATGCTCTTCACGTGGGGCATACTGAAACTGAACAGCGACATGCCAGAGACGTGCCCATGCGGCGACACGCTCGGCATGCTGTGTGCGGCGGGGTCATAGGGGCCTCAGCACCGGGAGAGGAGCATCACGCACATGGGACAGCGCATCACGCAAGTGGATGCCTTCACTGATCGTCCATTCGCGGGCAACCCCGCTGGCGTCTGTCTGCTCACTGAGCCGCGCGAGGATGGATGGATGCGGCAGGTGGCCGCGGAGATGAATCTGGCCGAGACCGCCTTTTTGCGACGGGCGGAGGATGAGGAGGGTGGCTATAGCCTGCGATGGTTCACGCCGACTGTAGAGGTGGACCTCTGCGGGCATGCGACGCTCGCCAGCGCCCACGTGCTCTGGGAGGAGGGCCACCTCGCGCCAGAGGCGCGGGCACGCTTCCACACGCGCGGCGGGCTGCTCACAGCAGAGCGCCAAGGCGAGTGGATCCAGTTGGACTTCCCCCTCATACGCCCGGAGCCAGCGGAAACGCCTGCCGCGCTGATACAGGCGCTCGGCGTGACACCGCGCTACGTGGGCAAGCGGGACTGCTACCTCGTGGAAGTGGAATCGGCGGAGACGGTGCGTGCCATCCAGCCGGATTTCGCGCTGCTGATGACGGTGCCGACAACGGGAGTGATCGTGACCAGCCGCGACACATCGGGCACATATGACTTCATCTCACGGTTCTTCGCGCCACACGTGGGCATCAATGAGGATCCGGTCACTGGCTCAGCACATTGTTATCTCGCGCCCTACTGGGGCGAGCGACTGGGCAAAACGGAGCTTGTGGGTTATCAGGCGTCGCGGCGGGGTGGGGTGGTGCGCGTGCGTGTGGCGGGCGACCGTGTCTGGCTCGGCGGCCAGGCGGTCACTACCCTGCGTGGCGAGCTGGCCGTCTGATAGGACGCGGCAGCGCCTGACAGGGATGGGCGAGAGGTGAGCACACGGCGAGGAAACCACGGTCCCCTCGCCCTCTGTCGCTCGCGGCTTGCGACGCCTGTGACGGCTACGCCTGTGGCTTCTCTGGCATGTGGGTGCGCAGATGCAACTCACGCAACTGCTCCTCGGTGACGGGCGATGGCGCGCCCATCATGGGATCCTGGCCGTTCTGCATCTTGGCGAACGGAATCACGTCCCGGATCGTCTCCGCTCCAGCCAGCAGCATCACCAGCCGGTCAATGCCCAGCGCGATGCCCCCGTGCGGCGGCGCGCCGAAGCCGAATGCTTCGAGCATATGGCCAAACTGCTCTACAATCTGCTCCTCCGAGAGACCAAGCAACTCAAAGACACGATGCTGAAGGTCCGCGACATTGATACGGATGCTGCCGCCGCCGATCTCATAGCCGTTGCAGATGATGTCGTATTGCCGCGCCGTTACCTTCAGGGGATCTGTCGCCAACAGCGGCTCCTCGCCGGGCCGCATGCCAGAGAAGGGATTGTGCGTCGCGTGATAGCGTGTCTTGCCGGCCTCCTCGATCACCTCCAAGAGAGGGAAATCCACCACCCAGCACAGCGCCAGCACGTCTGTATCAATCAGCCCCAGCCGCTCGCCCATGCGCCCACGCAGCCGCGAGAGCACGTCGTTGGCTACCTTGGCGCTGTCCGCCACGAAGAGCAGGAGATCGCCCGTCTGGCCGCCCAGATGCGCCACGATGCGCCCGAGCTCCTCTGGTGTGGTGTACTTGGTGAGCGGCGACTTCGGCCCTTCTGGCAACAGGGCTAATGTCACCAATCCCTTGGCGCCCAGTGCCTTGGCCAACTCGGTCAACTCGTCAAGCTCTTTGCGGGTGGCCGTGGCCAGCCCCGGCACGCGCAGGCCCTTGACGACGCCGCCCCTGTCGAGCGCGCTGGAGAAGACACCAAAGGTGCCCAGTCGCGCCAGTTCACCCAACTCTACCAGCGGCAGCTCGAAGCGGATATCAGGCCGGTCAATGCCATATTTCGCCATTGCTTCGGCGAAGGAGATGCGCGGAAAGGGCACCTGTTGAATCCGCTTGGCGGTCGTGGCCGAGATCAGTTCGATGAGCAACTGCTCGATCAGCCCCATCACGTCTTCTTCCGCGATGAAGGACATCTCCACGTCGAGCTGGGTGAACTCCGGCTGGCGGTCGGCGCGCAGATCCTCGTCGCGGAAGCAGCGGGCAATCTGGAAGTAGCGATCTATTCCCGCTACCATCAGCAGTTGCTTGAACTGCTGCGGCGCCTGGGGCAGCGCGTAAAACTCACCAGGATAGAGGCGGCTCGGTACGAGATAATCACGCGCGCCCTCCGGTGTGCTCTTGGTGAGGATCGGCGTCTCAACCTCGATGAAGCCGCGCTCGTCCAGAAAGTCGCGGATGAACTTTACCGCGCGGTGGCGCAGCACGACATTGCCGCGAATGCTCTCACGGCGCAGGTCCAGGTAGCGATACTTGAGGCGTAGGCTCTCATCAGCGGTGACGTGATCGGCAATAGGGAAAGGCGTGGTCTTCGCGGCATTGAGCACCTCGATATGCTGGGCCTCCACCTCGATCTCACCGGTTTTGAGATGGGGATTCTCCTTGCCGGGCAGACGCTTCGCCACCACACCCTCCACCCGCAGGACATACTCGAGCCGTGCCTCGGTCGCCACGGCGTGGGCCGCGGCGGATTCGGGCGAGCGTTCTGGGTCCACAACGACCTGCGTCAGGCCATAGCGATCACGCAGATCAATGAAGACCAGCTTGCCATAGTCACGCCGGTGGCCGACCCACCCGGTCAGCGCGACCCGCTGGCCGACATCGGCGGCGGTCAGGTCGCCGCACGTGGTGGTGCGCAGCGCCGTCGCCAGGCGCGAGCGCGCTCGTGGAGTGTCGGCGGCGGATTGGTCCCTGGAGGATGGTGATGCGTTGCGCGGAGGGCGTGATGCCACTTCAGTATGCTCCTCTGGCTATTGGGCGATAATGAATAGTGTGTACGACACTATATCATAGCCCGCCGCGGCGTCCGTGAGGGAGGCGGCGGGCTATGTGACCCAGGCGTGGGGCGCGAAAGCGAGAGAGTCGCGTGGTCAGTGGCGAGGTCAGGCATACCATGGGCATACCGCCAGCGGAATCGAGCGCATCAACTCTCTACAGCGCTCTGTGGCACGACGAAGGCCTCCAACGCCGTGCCGTTCCAGGCGAAGATGATCAAGTTGCTGTCGCGCTGCGCGACGGCCAAGTAACTGCTGCCGGTGGCTGGCGCGCCATAGACAAACTGCGCGGTCGGCGCGATCCCTGGCCCAGAGGCGCTGGCGCTCAGCCCAACGACGCGCGCGTTGGCGCCATCACCCACCAAGAGGTGCGCTGGCGAGCCGTTGTAAGCCACTAGGGCGCTACCCGGCGGGAAGAGCGTCGTCATGAGAGGCGCGCCGCTGGTCGGCGTGGGCGTGGGCGTTGGAGTGGGCGTTGGAGTGGGCGTGCCGCGGCTGGGTGTGGAAGTGGGTGTTGGCGTGGGTGTTGGCGCCTCGCTCACGGTGGTGAGTTGGGTGGGCGCTGGCGTCGGCACGGGCGTTCCGATGGCATAGGTATTCGGATCGGCTGGCTGGATCGGCGTCAGGACGTTCACAGGCAGCGGCGCGTAGCGGCGCGCGCTATCAAGCTCAGCGAGGCTGCCATCGCTCAGCAAGATGTAGAGCGCGTTGTTCGAGACCGCGAGCGAGGCGGCGGGATTGGGCAGTTGCACCGTTTGTGGGGCGATCTTGAGCGACCCACGAGCATAGACCCAGATACCCGCGCCGGTGCCAGGCCCACCAGTGAAGCTTACGAAGATCGCATTGCCCTGTGCCGCCAGAAACGTTGGAGTGATCGCCCCACCGGGCGTGGTGAAGAGCACCTGCGTCTTGGTTGCGAGGAGGCCAGCGGATGTGACGCCGGATGGCGTGACCGCGACGACCGGGAAAGCGCCATTCGATTGTTGGCCCAGCGCATAGAGGGTTGAGCCATCCGCGGCTAGCGTCGCGATAGTATTCAGCCCTGGTACTGGCACCGCCTCACATGCCACCCGGTCGGTCCGCGGCGTATTCGAACTATCCAGCGGCACCAGGACCGCGTACAGATGGCCCGCGTGCAGCGCATAGAGCAACTGCGCGCCGGCATAGGGGCTGGTCGCCGGGGGAATCCACGCCGCTCCGGTCAGCGCGGTGACGCCGTTGAGCGCGACATTGTCGCCGGTGTTGCCCGCGGTGCAACTCAACGTGGTCGCCGTGATCGGCGTCACGCGTGCGGCAGCGTTGTATTTTTGCAAGGCGCTGCGCACCGCTGACTCAAGTTGGCCGGTCAGCAACGCTTGCCCCTGCTGGCGTGCCTGGGTGCCGAGTCGCGGATTGCCCAGATCAGCCTCGATGATGTCGCGGGCCTGGGCCAGCACCGCGAGCGCCTGGGCCGGCGGCTGTGATTGGGCGCCCTGGATGGTCTGCTGGGCCTGCGTAATATCACGCTGCATCTGGCGGTCCGCCGCCTGATTTATGGAATTCGGCCCGAACCCAACATACCACGCCGCTGTGCCAGCCAGCGCCAGCACGAGCACCGCCACGAGCGCCAGCACGAGGCTCGCGCCTCGACTGCGCCCGGAATGCCTGGCGCGCTCCGCCTCCTTGACAGCAACGGCAGAGCCGGCGAGTGCGGGAAGCGGCCCAGTTGAGGGCGCCATCGGCGGCACAAGCCCCATCGGAAGCGGTTGCGTCACGGATTCGGGCGCGGCGGTGATGACACCCAGCGGCAGGGTGATGTCTCCAACCGCCTCAGGCACCTGCAAGAGATGTACAACGATGGCGGTGATGTTATCTGGACCACCATTGCCATTGGCCATATCAATGAGGTGACGGACGGCGGCGTCTGGGTCGCTCTGACGCACCACCTCCTCTTCGATGAGGCGCTCATCCACGTAGCCATGCAGACCATCGCTACAGAGCAGCACACGGTCGCCGTCGCGGAGCGTCTCGACGAAGATATCGGCTGTGACGGCTGGCTGGGTGCCCAGACTGCGGGTAATGACATTGCGATGGGCATGTGTGCGCGCCTGCTCTGGGGTAAGCACGCCGACGCGCACCTGCTCAGCCACCCAAGAATGGTCGCGCGTGATCTGGCGCATACGCCCTTCGCGAACGATATAGCCCCGGCTGTCGCCGATATTCGCGAAGTAGGCGCGGCCTTTGGCCACTACCACCGCCACGCAGGTCGTGCCCATGCCCGCTAACTCGGCATGCTCACGGGCATGCGCATAGATAGCCTGGTTTGCCTGCTCGACCGACCGTGCCAGAGCGCTGATGATATCCGACTCACGCGAAGAGTAGTAGTCCTCGCTGATCGTCGTCACGCCCAACTCCGCCGCCACTTCGCCGGCCGCATGCCCACCCATGCCGTCGCAGACGACGAAGAGCGCGCCTTTCTCTTCCAGCAAGCTCTGATCGTTGGGAATGACGTGGCTTACGTTATCCTGATTGCGTTCGCGCCTGCGGCCGACATCTGTCAATTGCGCGGCCACGAGGCGGAGTGACTTCGTCAACAGCTGCTCCCTCGCCTCATGCGTCCGGTCGTCCTCGCTGTGTCACCGCTGCCATCCGCTTGCGGCTTATGATACACCGACCAACCCGAAAACGCAACGGTGCCCCCACCTGAAGTACGGTATACGAAGCTCGGCACACGCCGCGTGTGCTCGCATTACCCTCCGCGGCCTATGCCTGCCACCTCGACGTCGCGCACTCTATGCACCCTCAAGGACTGAACCTGCCACGCGGGCGTTACGCCACGGTACAATAGAACGGACCCTACACCCGCACGCGGCCACACTTAGTGCAACGAGCGAGTCACAGGAAATGGGTAGGCAATTTCTTCATGCGTGGGGGGCGGATGAGCGGAAACATACCACATCACGCGACGCTCGTCCTGACCACCACTCCTGATGGCGCGCCATCAGACGCCATCACGCGGGCGGCGGCGCTGCTGCACGCCGGGGGGCTTGTGGCCTTCCCCACTGAGACCGTGTATGGCCTGGGCGCGGACGCTACCAACCCGCTCGCTGTTCAGCGCATCTTCACGGCCAAAGAACGCCCCTCAAGCGATCCGTTGATCGTCCACCTGCCCGACGCCGCGCAGCTCGCCGATGTGGCGGCGGAGATTCCGCCGGTCGCGCTGGCGCTGGCCCAACGCTTCTGGCCTGGCCCGCTCACGCTGATCGTCCCACGCGGCGCGAGCATCCCCGCGATCGTCGCGGCGGGAGGGGACAGCATTGGCGTGCGCGTGCCCGCACATCCGGTGGCGCGCGCTCTGCTGCGCGCGGCGGGCGTGCCGGTGGCCGCGCCGAGCGCCAACCGCTTCATGCACACCAGCCCCACGACCGCCGCGCACGTCCTCGCGGACCTAGAAGGTCGCATTGATTGTGTGCTGGATGGTGGCCCTTGCGCCATCGGTATTGAATCAACCGTGCTGGATCTGATGACCGATCCACCGCGTCTCCTACGGCCCGGCGGCGTCACGCTGGAGGCCCTGCGCGAGCTGTTGCCAACGGTGCGTGGTCCCTCGCCCGACACGACCGAGGCGGCGGAGGCGACGGGTGAAGCGGGGATGGAGCGCATGATGCGGGCGCCGGGGCAGATGGCGCGGCACTATGCTCCCCATACGCCCTTCATCGTCTTCGCGGGGCCGGGGCCAGCGACGCTGGCCGCGCTGGCGGCGGAAGCGCACGCCGCGCTGGCGCGAGGAGCACGAGTGGGCGCGCTGCTGCCTGATGAGGAGGCCGCGGCGCTGGCCTATTTGCCCATCCAGATGGCGCGGCTGGGGCCGCGGGCCGATCTCGCGACGATTACACGTCGCCTCTACGCCGCCCTGCGCACGTTGGATGCCGCTGGCCTCGACGTCATCCTCGCCCACACGTTCGAGCGAGAGGGCCTGGGTCTTGCCCTGGAGGACCGCCTGCGCCGCGCCGCGGGCGGCACGCTTCGCCCGGTGAGAGGCGTATAGTCCCCGCTCTGCTGACCAGCTACGCTGCTGGCTCCGTGGGCACGATGCGATGCGGCAGCGCGAAGTAGACCGAGAGGCCAATCGTGAGGCCCAGGCTCGCCCAGACGCTCATAAACGCCAGCCCAAATGCGGTCAGATAAAGCGCCGGGCCAACGGCGAAGCGCCGTGTGATACTGCCGGTGAAGCCCGTGTCTACGCCCTTCGCGAGCAACTGGGAATGGCGCGAGAGATACCACCACAGCGAATTGAAAGCGCCAGCGATGACGGTAAACATACCGGTATAGATCAGTGCTGCCACGCGCGCATCCGGCAGCAGCATGTACTCGGCCAACAGCGCCGTGGGGAATGGCATGATCGTCACACACATCAGCAATAGCCCATTGAGCAAGAGCAGCGTGTGGCTGGTGCGCGCGAGATAGCGGAACATATGGCGGTGGTTGATCCACATGATGAGCACGAAGACAAAGCTGACCACATAGGCCACGTAGGTTGGCCAGCGTTGCGCCAGCGCCGCGCCCAGGGTATGCGCTCGCGTGGTCAGCGGGTCAGGCACTTGGATGGTCAGAATCAAGAGCGTGATGGCGATGGCAAAGACACCATCGCTGAAGGCATCCAGCCGGCTAACCTCACGAGCCTCATGGCTGGCGCCCGCCGGGTTGATGCTCATGGTGACCTCCCGCTCTACTCGCGTCCGATTGATAGTGAGAACGACTGCGCGCGTACCCTAGAAGATACATGATCAGCGGCGGGCATGATACCGCCCAAACGGCTAGACTGGGGGCTCGCGAGCGCCGCTGGTACCTTCGCGTCGCCTGGTCTGAGTGCCGCGTGGCACACACCCCGTGGCATACATATTGCCCCATCTATCTCCTATTCGGTAGCGGGCGCAAGGCCGATGGCGGCAGGGGTTCACTCCGGCGCCGCAAAGCTCGCGGGCAGTTGTGGAACGGACAGGCACGCCGGGTGCCCACCTCATCGGCACAGCGCCTGGTAACAAGAAGAGGAGCGCAAGGATATGCTGACCAACAGTCTCGCACTTGCCAGTGTCTCGGGAACCGTTTGGGGCTGGATTGTCTGGATCGTCATCGGCGGCGTTGCCGGATGGCTGGCGAGTGTGCTGATCAAAGGCTCCGGTCTCGGCCTTCTGGGTGATATTCTCGTGGGCATCATCGGCGGCTTCGTCGGTGGGATCATCCTGGGTATCCTCGGCGGTGGCGGAACGGGCATCTTCTGGACCTTCGTGACGGCCTTGGCGGGCGCGATCGTGCTGTTGCTGATCGTGCGACTGGTGGCGGGTGGCACACGCGCCCGCGTCTAAGCGACAGCAGCGGCCATTGTACGGGGCGGAGAGGACATCGCCTCTCCGCCCATGCTTTTTGCTCAGCTCTGCCCAGTGTGCTCTGCATCGGCGAGCGCGGCCATCTCCGCGGCGTTGAGCAGGCCCTCCACCGCTTGGAAGAAGCGTTGCGGCTCCTGCAAGAATGGCAGGTGCCCCGCCCCCGGCAGCATAACCTCCAATGCGCCACGCTCGCCGATGCGCGCCGCCGCCCGATGCGCATCCCCCGCCGTGAAGAGGGGATCCAACCCGCCCCGCAACACGAGAGTTGGCGCCGTCACAGCGCGAGCCAGCGCCGGCAGATCGGCCAGTGAGCGCGTCTCATGGCGCGCAAGCGCGGTGAAAGCGGCCTCGTAGGCGGCATAGTCGGGTGAGCGACGCATCGCCCGTCTGCGGGCGATGATGGTGCGTGCCCCCGGCGTGGCGGGACCAAGAGCCAGCCACAGAAGCAAGGGATCGAGCAAACTAAAGAGCACGGGCGCGCTGAAGATGCTCATCACCGCATGACGCATCGGGCCAGGCGCACCCAGACCCCGGGGGGCAACGAGCGCCAGCCCTAGCACCCGTTTGGGATGTGCCGCGGCATAGCGCAACGCCACTGTCCCGCCCAGGCCATTGCCCAGCAGCACCGCGCGCCCGATGCCCAGCGCATCCATCCACCCTGCCAACACCTCGGTGAAGCTCACCGCGTCATAGGTGAAGCTGTCAGGGTCGGGCTTGGCTGAGCCGCCGAAGCCAGGCCAATCCAGCGCGAAGACGCGCCGGGTCGCGGCGAAATGCTCGATCACGGGCAGGTAGTCACGCCACGTATAGCCGGTGGCGGGGAGGACGACTAGCGGGGCACGCGCTAGGAACGCACGCGGCGCGTCATTCATGGCCGAGGCCACGCGCTGCCCCTGCGACACGATGCTACGCTCAGTAATCTGTTGCCGCGGCGCCTCCGGTGGCGCCGCCGCGGCGGATGACTCAGGAATGGATGGCTCGTTCGTCATAGACCTCCTCATCGCTTCTGGATCGCTCTTCTCGCGGCGCTTCTGGGCGCGCGGCCCGCCATCTATTGTACCCTGGCACTCGTCAGCATCGGAGGAGAGCGCGGGCACCTTGCCGGTCGAGCCTGCCTGGCGTATGCTAGCGACATTGATGACTCATCGGCCAATCGGCATGCCCATGCCGCGGGAGGTATTCAGATGGACCAATTCAGCGGTAGCGTCTCCTCTGAC
>JADMIN010000611.1 GCA_015478575.1 Ktedonobacterales bacterium
CTTCTTCTCCGTTGGCTCGAAGGCGGCAGGCTTCGCGGCGCTGCTACGCATCTTCGTCTTCGGCGGGCTGGTGGCCACCAGCAGCACCTACCTCTGGATCATGGTGGCGGTGATCGCGGCGGTGACGATGACGCTCGGCAACGTTGTCGGCATCTTGCAGACCAACATCAAGCGCATGATGGCCTACAGCAGCATCGGCCAGGCCGGCTATCTGCTGGTGGGTCTGGCGGCACTGATGATCCACAACACAGCGACCGGCGACCTAGGCATGCTCGCCTTCCTCTTCGTCTATGTCGTCACCAACATCGGCGCGTTCGCGGGCATCATCGCCCTCGCCGACGCCAGCGGCAAGGAGAAGATCCGCGACTTCGATGGCATGGGGCGCAACAGCCCGTGGATCGCCGCAGGCTTGGCCTTCTGTTTGCTGGCGCTGGCGGGCATTCCGCTCATTCCCGCTGGCTTCCTGAGCAAGCTCTTCATCTTCTGGGCGGCGTGGCACGAAGGCGGGGGTCTGACCTTCCTAGTCGTGCTCGGCCTCATCAACAGCACGATCTCGATTGTCTACTACGCCAACGTGGTCTGGCGCATGTACGTCATCGAGCCACCCAAGCGGGAGCTTTTGCGGGTTCCGCGCGCCGTCAGCCTAACGATGGCGGCGAGCATCGCGGCCCTCATCGGCCTGACCATCGTCTTTGGGTCGCTGCTCAGCCAGGTCGCCGCGGGCGCCAGCAGCATCTTTCAGACGCTGGCCCGTTGACCTGCCCCTCTCCTCGCCAGGCCAGGGCCGGTGGTCGCTCCCGGTGTGGTGCTGCCCTAGCTGAGGGGAGCAGCGACAGACACGGCCTCAGGTCGCCCGCCGCTGCTCTCCCGCCTCCGCCTCGCGCACCGTCGCGATCAGCCGCTCGCTATGCGCCGCCAGCCAAGCCTCGCGCTCCAGCGCCGCGGCGGCACGATCCGTGACGGCTTCTAGCGGGCTTAATCCCTGGCGGAAGCGGCCCAGACGATGGAGGAGTGAGGTATACGCCCGCAACTGGAAGAGCAGCGGAAGCGCCTCGATCTCCTCCGCGGTCAGCGTGACCTGGCGTCCATACCCTTCAGCGACCGCGCGCAGAATCGGCCACTCCTCGCCGCTGCCGAAGGATGCCCCCGGCCACCAACTGAGCGCGACAGCCAGATCCATCACGCGCACATCGCGCGCGCAGAACTCGAAGTCCAGTATGCCCGTGACACGCGGCCCCTCCATCAGCACATTACTTGGACCACAGTCCTCATGCGTGAGTTGCCGCGGGAGGCGCCCGTAGACCCCTGGGATGTCCGCCATCAGCGCCACGTAGCGCGCCGCCAACCGGCGCCGCGACACATCCGCCATCGGCAGTTCCCCCATCGCCGCCAGCGGATCAGGCACCAGGGGGTGGCAGTGCTCCAAGTCGCCGTAGCTGCGCCAGGTCGTGCCCGCATCCGCCGCGCCCCTCTCCGATATACGCGCGAGAGCCGCATCCAGCGTGGCCAGCGCCTCGCCCGCGGCCATCGCGTGAGCGAGGTCGCCCTGGCGAGGATGCGCGCCAGGAATGAAGGCCGTGAGCGTAGCCAGCGCTTCGCCATCTCCTCCCTCATCCATGTCCGCCGCTGGCATGCGGGCGTACAGATCGCCTGTCTCAGTAGGGATTGGCGCGGGCACGGCGAAGGGCAGCTTCTCGGCCCGCAGGCGCGTGAGGATGCTGTGCTCGAAACGCAGCCGTTCCAGGTCGACGTGATGGCTGTAGATGCGCAGAACGTAGCGGCCCACAGGCGTCTCGACCAGCCGCACGCGCGTATTGGTGCCCCCCGCGAGTGGGCGCATCCGCCACTGGACGACCCGTGGCCACGCCCGCCGCAGCGCTGCCAGCTTCACGATGGCCTCCCTCTGCCTCTGCCCCAGGGCTTGTGCCTTGTCGAGGGGCAAGAGCGACAGCTCCCTTCCGCTGGGAAGCTCGCAGGGGCACCCACCAGCGTCCGCTAGAAGAAGGCGCAGGTGCATCTATGCTCCCCCTCCGCGAGTGGATCCTAGCTCCCTCATTCCTCCGCTGCCGCCCCACCTTGGCCTGCTCCCCCTCCGCCTCCGCTGCCGCCCCACCTTGGCC
>JADMIN010000612.1 GCA_015478575.1 Ktedonobacterales bacterium
TTCCGGCGGCGTGGATTCGGCCGTGGTGGCGCTGCTTGTTCATCGCGCACTTGGTGAGCGGCTCGCCTGTATCTTTGTGGATACCGGCTGCATGCGCGCGGGCGAGCCAGAGCAGGTGATCGAGACCTTCCAGACGCACTTCGGCATTCCACTGGTCGCCGTGGACGCCAGTGCGCTCTTCCTGGGGCGGCTGGCGGGCGTGACCGACCCAGAGCGCAAGCGTCGCATCATCGGCGAGGAGTTCATCCGCGTCTTCGAGGCCGAGGCCGAGAAACTGCGGGCGAGCGGCGAGATCGCCTTCCTTGCCCAGGGAACGCTCTACCCCGATGTCATCGAGAGCACCAGCCACGACGCGAGCGCCGCCCAGAAGATCAAGACCCACCACAACGTGGGCGGGCTGCCAGAGGATCTCCGCTTCACACTCGTAGAGCCGCTCCGCTATCTTTTCAAGGATGAGGTGCGCGAAGCCGGGCGCGAGCTGGGCCTGCCCGAGGAGTGGGTCTGGCGCCATCCGTTCCCTGGTCCAGGGCTGGCGGTGCGCGTGCTGGGCGAGGTGACGCCGGAGCGGTTAGAGACGCTCCGCCGTGCCGACACGATCTTGATCGAAGAGTTGCGCCGCGCCGGACTCTATCGCTCGCTCGGCCAGGCATTCGCGGTGCTCACACCCGTGCGCAGCGTCGGCGTCATGGGTGATGAGCGCACCTACGCCCACATGGTCGCCATCCGCGCCGTCACGACCGAAGATTTCATGACGGCCGATTGGGCACGGCTGCCGCACGACGTGCTCGCGCGCATCGCCAACCGCATCGTCAACGAGGTGCCAAAAGTCAACCGCGTCGTCTACGATATCACCAGCAAGCCCCCCGCTACCATCGAGTGGGAGTGAGCCGTGCGCTCGGCAGCGTCAACGGACGGTGGCCAGAGCGGCGCGCGGAAGAGGTGCGGCCCCAGCGCGTGCTGGCTACCCAGCGCGATGGTCGGCACCGCCTACGGAGAGAAAGACTTGGGCGCCCATGATGAACGGCAGCGATAGCAACGACGGCAACGATGGCAATGGCTGGGACGCCTTCGACCGGAACGCCTGGGGTGGCGCGGATACGGACGCGGCGGGGCGTCCCAACGGCACGAACCGCCATGCCACCGAGGACGACGAGCCGGCCACCAGTGAAGGGCGCTGGGTCACCAGTGGCGGCGTCCTGCGCTGGGAAGAGCCAGACGATGTGAACCGCCCAGAGCGCCCAAATCTGCGCGCCGAGGCGGAATCACGCTGGGCCGCTGACCAGGTAGACCTGCCCATCGGCGCGCCGCCTGGGCTGCGCATCCGTGCCATGCGCGCGTGGCTTGCCCGCCAGCGCCTGCTGGAGCAAGAAGCGCAAGGAGTAGTGCTGCTGGAGCGCCGCCACTTGCGCGAGGGCGAGGAGGACCGGCGAGATGAGGGACAAGACGAGCCACGCCCCACCGCCGAGATTAGTCCGCTCGACCTGGCGCTAGCCGAGCGTCAAGCCGCCGCGAGCGAGTATGAGCGCATGCTCGAGGCACTAACGGACCTAGAGAGCCACGCCGGGCAGGCGCGCGTGCTGGTCGAGTTCTATCTCTGGCTCAATGAGCGCATTGCCACGCTGGCCCTGGCCCCCCAAGCGCCGGAGGATTTCAAGGCGGCGGCGCTGCTGGCCGAGCCAGAGACCGCACGCGCCACGCCAGCGCCCACCCCGCTCTCGGCGGCGGAATGGCGCGGCCAAGCCGACGCCGTCACCGCCGCGCGCCGACATGCCGAGCGGGTCAGCGCCCCAGAGCCAGAGGAATAGCACCCGCAAGCGGCGCGGACCTCGTGGGCACGCCCCATACGCCGCATGCCCCAACAACTCCGCTTCCGCGGTAGCACACTTCCGGCCAGCGGCGCATGTCTTCCGCACCTCACCTGACAGCGCTATCTCCGCGAGAATTAATCGCGCTCTCAGCGGTTGCCAAGGTACGCCGCGCATCATAGAGAGCGGAGATACAAACGACTCCACCATCGCGCCCCTGTAGTTGGGAGCGCGTGCCGCGAGGTATGAACGACATGCGTGATGACCAAGCTCCCTTCCCTGACGGCCACCCGACCGCACCGCGGTCCACCG
>JADMIN010000613.1 GCA_015478575.1 Ktedonobacterales bacterium
GCCTTGTCATGCCGCCCTGGCTCGCTCGCAAGTCCGCGCCGAGCCGCCCCCGCACCACTCTTCTCCCCAGTGCCCGCACCGGACCCCTGGCCTTGGCTGCCAGCGACCGCAGCGGGGACGCGCTTCCGCCGGATCGCCCGCCGAGCGTTGGCAAGCGCGTCCGCCAGGTCCGGCAGGTCGGGATAGCGGTCGCGGGCCGCTTCAAAAGAGGCGAGCGCCTCCTCGTCTCGGTGCAGGGCCGAGAGCGCCTGCCCTCTGCCGTAGTAGTCCAGGGCAAGTGTGACTCGGCATGCTGTATCCCCCTCGCCCGGCATCCCCCGGGCCTCCTCCGACAGTTCGTACGCGATGGCGCGCTCGAACCAGGCGAGGGCCTCCGCGTCGCGGCGCAGGGCGAGCAGTTCGCTTCCCCGATTGAAAAGCAGGAACGGGACCAGGGGCGAGGTTGGGTCGAGTTGGATAGCCGCGTTATAGGCTTCCAGGGATTCGGCATGACGCCCGAGCTGGGAGAGCGCGACAGCCGCGTTCATCCAGTGGTACTGGTGATCTGGCTCGATCTCCCTGGCCTGCTGAAAGGCATCGAGGGCCTGCTCGTATCGCCCGAGAAAGCTCAGCACCAGCCCTTTCTTGTTGTAGAGCATGGCATCGCCCCCTTGCAGGGCAAGCGCCTTTTCAAAGGCCTCCAGCGCCTCCGCATAGCGCTGCGCTTCCGCCAGCAGATCGGCGCGCATGACCCACGCCTCCTGCAGCGTGGGGCTCAGGCGGGTCGCCAGCTCCAGGTCGGGCAGCACGTCGCGCCCCGGTTCCAGCGTATGCGTCACGCGAGCGCGCCAGTAATAGCCATCGCCACTCTCGTGGTTGGTTTCGATCAGCTCCTCGTAGACGGAAGCAGCATCCGCGTAGCGCGCCAGGGCCTCGAGGATGGTCCCCTTCATCATCAAAAGCACCTCGACGAACCCCGGTTCCCCGACCATCGGCCTGGCCCGGTCGCAGGCCGCCAGCGCCTCCTCCAGTTGCTCGGCCTCCATCAGCTTCAGGATCAGCTGCAGTCCCTGGAACTCCCGCATGAGCTGCCCCGCTGCACGCGACCCCCTGCTCGAGGCCGACCAGGCGGCGTGCGCCTCCAGGCCTTCTGCGGCGCGCGCCGCCTGCTGGCGGTTGTGCTGGAAAGCCGTCACCTCCGGCTCGAGTGCGGAAGCGCGGGCGTAGGCCGTCAATGCCTCGCGGTAGCGGCGCTTTGCCATCAGCACATTCCCCAGGCCGTTGTGGGCCAGGGCAGATCCCGGATCGAGCCTGATCGCCTCCTCGTAGGCCGCCAGAGACTCGGAGAGAAAGCGGCCGTCGGGGGTTCGCAGTTGCCAGAGCGCGCCGCCCTTATAGGCCCAGGCGTCAGAGGTCGCCCCACCGAGGCGAATGGCCTCTTCGTAGCAGGCCAGGGCCTCGGAGACGCTCCCCAGTTGTTCCAGGACGCGGCCCTTGAACAGGTGGGCTTCCGGCAAGTCCGGGGCGAGGGCGAGCAACTGCTCATGCACGACCAGCGCTTCGGTGGTGCGCCCCAGGGCGTAGAGCGCGAATCCTTTGAAGGTAAGCGCCTCCGTCGAGGTAGGGTCGCGCAGCAGGAGTTGCTCATAGCTGGCCAGTGCCTCTTCGCAGCGCCCGAGTTCCAGCAATAGCGACCCTTTGTGCTGATACAGGACCTGGGCATCGGGCAGAGCGGCGCTCCCCCGGTCGCAGGCCGCCAGCGCCTCATCGGGCCGACCGAGGCACATAAGCGCGAGCGACGTGTAGATGTAGGGATAGGGATCGCAGGCGTGGGGGAGGCCTGCGCTGGCCTGGAGCAGCAGCGCGTGTTCGTAGTGCGCGAGCGCGTCCTCGAAGCGCTGCTGCTCAAAGCAGCGCATGCCCGTCAGGATGGAGTCGCAGTACCCGCCGCGCTCCAGACGCCTGACCTGGTCGTGGGCCGCTTGCCCTTCTGCATAGCGTGCGTCGTGGTAGTGCTGCATGGCAATGCGATACCACTCCAGCAGCGTGTGTTGCTCACCGCCCATAGCGTGCGATCCTCCCTTCTTTCCCCACCCGGCGCGTTTCTCGCCGGGCAGGCTGCCAGTACGTGTCC
>JADMIN010000614.1 GCA_015478575.1 Ktedonobacterales bacterium
GGCGCTGACGGCGCCGGTCTGGGGCTACGTCGGCTGGGACTTCCATCGCACGGCCATGCGGGTGCTGCGTCATTTCGGCGCCAACATGGATGTGCTGATCAGTATTGGCTCGACCGCGGCGTTCCTGATGAGCGTCGTGGCAACATTCTTCCCGCGGGTGGTCGGCTCAGTGACCTTCTATGACACGACCGCCCTGATCGTGACACTGATCTACCTGGGCAAGTTCCTCGAGGCCCGCGCCAAGGGCCAGACCAGCGAGGCCATCCGCCGGCTGGCCGGGCTGCGCGCCACCGTGGCGCACGCCATCCGGGGCGGGCGCGAGATAGATATTCCGCTCGATCAGGTCATTGTGGGCGACGAACTGGTGGTGCGGCCTGGCGAGAAGATTCCAACCGACGGTGAGGTCATCGCGGGCGATTCGAGTGTGGATGAGTCCATGCTAACTGGCGAGAGCCTGCCAGTGGAGAAGCGCGCGGGTGAGACGGTGATCGGCGCGACGATCAACCAGACGGGCATGCTGCGTATGCGCGCGACGCGCGTCGGCAGTGAGACGATGCTGTCTGGTATCATCCGCCTCGTCGAGCAGGCGCAGGGGTCGAAGGCACCGATTCAGCGGCTGGCCGATACCGTCGCGGGCGTCTTCGTCCCAGCGGTGCTCGTCATCGCCGGGCTGACCTTCATCGCCTGGAGTATCGCTGGCTATGCCTTCGGCTTCTCCACCGCGGCGACGGCGATGTCTACAGCCACGCAGCCGTGGGTGGTGGCGCTGGTCGCCGCGATCGCGGTGCTGGTGGTGGCGTGCCCATGCGCGTTGGGTCTGGCGACACCGACGGCCATCATGGTCGGCACGGGCCAAGGCGCGGAACAGGGCATCTTGATCAAGAGTGGCGCGAGCCTAGAGCGTCTGGGGTCCATCGGGACGGTCGTGCTCGACAAGACGGGGACGATCACCCGCGGCAAGCCAGAGCTGACCGATGTGGTCCTGGCGCCCAGCATCTCGCTGAGCGAAGACGAGGCCCTGCGCCTAGCGGCGGGCGCGGAGGCAGCCTCGGAACACCCACTGGCGCGGGCCATCGTTGGCGGCGCGCAGGCGCGGAGCATCGAGCCAGCGGCGCCGGTCGAGCGCTTCAGCGCGATCCCGGGTGGGGGCGTCGCGGCGCGCGTGGATGGGCACGATCTGTTGCTCGGCACACGCCGTCTGCTGGAAGCCCAAGGCATCCCAGGCGCCGCGCTCGACGCGCTGAATGCCTCCGTGATACAGTTGCAAGCGGCAGGCAAGACGGCCATCCTGCTCACCGTGGATGGCACACCGGTGGCGGCGTTTGGCGTGGCCGACGCGGTGAAGATCGGCTCGGCGGCGGCCATTGACCGGCTCCAGGGAGATGGCATCGCGGTCTGGATGATTACGGGCGACAACGCCCGCACAGCGGCCACCGTCGCGGCCCAGGTGGGCATTCCTGAAGACCACATCCTGGCGGAGGTGCTCCCTGGTGAGAAGGCCGCACAGGTCGCGAAGATTCAGGCGATGGGTACGACGGTCGCCTTCGCGGGCGATGGCATCAACGATGCCCCGGCGCTGGTCCAGGCCGATATCGGTGTCGCGATGGGCACTGGTACGGATATCGCGATGGAGGCGGCGGATGTCACGCTGGTGAAGGGCAACCTGCGCAGCCTCGTCACCGCGCTGGAACTCTCACGGGCGACGATGCGCATCATCCGACAGAACCTGTTCTGGGCGTTCGCCTACAACACGGTGCTGATCCCGCTGGCCATCGCCTCGCCCGCGATTGTCGCGCTGCGAGAGAAAGCGCCCATCTTCGCCGCGGCGGCGATGGCGCTCTCTTCTGTGACGGTGGTGAGCAATTCGCTCCGCCTGCGCCGCTTCGGGCGCGAGGCGGCGCTGCCCGCGGGAGTGCCCGCGGGAGTGCCCGCGCGGGCGGCGTTCGCGCCGATGGAATAGGAGGGCGGGCGGCGTTCGCCCGCCGATAGGCTGGCCCGCAACGAGCGGGCCGAGTTTCTGAGACAAGAGGGAGACAGCATATGGCCGCGCAAGACATTACGCTGAAGGTGCCGGAGATTAGCTGCGAGCACTGCGTCCACACCATCAATG
>JADMIN010000615.1 GCA_015478575.1 Ktedonobacterales bacterium
CCTGAGCCAGAGGCACCCTGAGCCAGAGGCACCCTGAGCCAGAGGCACCCTGAGCGGAATGGAGGAACGTCACGCCACCTCTTCGGTGCGCTAGCGGCTAGAGGCACAGCGCGCCGCCGTATGCCTGGCCCATATGGCGAGAGTTGAGCGCGCGAGCGGAACACCCAAAACAAAGGGCCTGACCGGAGATCCCGTCAGACCCTTCGCGAAATAGCCAGAGCGATTAGCCAGAGCGATTAGCTACGCAGGCGGTCCAGCACCTTTGGATGGCGCAGTTTGGCCAGCGCGCCCGCCTCGATCTGACGCACCCGCTCACGTGTGATGCCGAGCTGGCGACCCACCTGCTCCAGCGGGAACGTATGGCCATTGCCCAGACCGAAGCGCAATTGCAACACAAGCCGTTCACGCGGGGTCAGGACATCCTCCAGCACCTCCCGCACCTCCTGCTTCATCGTGCGCGTCGTGGCCACCTCTTCAGGTGACGTACTGGCCTCATCCGCCAAGACATCCCCAAGCTCTTGCTCTTCGTCCTCACCAACCGGCAACTCAAGCGAGATCGGTGTGCCGGGGGCGGCCTCCAACTCGTGCAGACGCTCCACATCCATACCGACCGCATCCGCGAGTTCCTGCTCGGTCGGGTCACGCCCCAGATCCTGTACGAGGCGCTGGCGCTCACGCCGCACCCGATTGAGCGCGGTGTTGACATAGACCGGGAGACGGATCGCCCGCCCTTTATCGGCGACCGCCCGGCTGATGGCCTGGCGGATCCACCACGTCGCGTGCGTGCTGAAGCGATGCCCGCGGCGCCAATCATACCGCTGGACCGCCCGCATGAGGCCAATGTTGCCTTCCTGGATCAGGTCAAGCAGCGTCAGGCCGCGACCGACATAGCGCTTGGCGATGCTCACGACCAGCCGCAGGTTCGCCAATACGAACTGCTGAACAGCCTGCTTATCGCCCGCCTCAATGCGCTTGGCCAGGTCAATCTCCTGAGCATGGCTCAACATCGGCACCCGGCCGATCTCGCGCAGGTACGCGGTAATAGCATCTATTTCTGTCGCCTCGCCGCGCTCAGCCGCGCGAGCGACCTCCTGCACCCGACGCAATCGCGCGGTGCCAGCTTCCGCTACATCGGGCAAGTCAACAAGTGGCGCGCTGTCAGTTTCCATAGCGTGGATGCTGCTTTCAATCACCTCGTCCTCCCGCACACGATTCTCCTCATCCTCGTCGTCAACGATGTCAACGTCCGCGGCTAAGAGGTGCTCGACGGCGGTGTCGAGGTCGGCAAGTTCTTCTATCTCCGGCGTTTCGAGTATCTCCGGCGCTCCATGGGCATCATCCGCTCCGAGCGCATCATCAGCGGCACGCGCGTGCTCACGCTCATCCCGCGCAAGGGCGACACGCTGAAAGGCGGCTTCCAGATCGGCACGCCGCACATATCCGCGTTTGCGCCCATCGGCTAATATCTGTTCTAGAGTGGGCTGATCGGGAGTGTTCATAGCAGGCATCGTCATCGTCCATTGGAATAGCTAGGCGATCGTGTGCGTGCTTCGCCTATCTTAGCACTACGCTCGTTCTGAACGCCACATGGCCGGTAGCCGCAATGACAAAATGCGCCACCGTACCCGGAGTTCACGCGCATAATCAATGCCACACACGCCCGAACCCTCCAGGCATACTCCCCGCGTCACTGCGGGAGGCCCACTCCGCGTCTTCTAGAGCACATTACGTATATCCTCCCCTCCAGGTTACACAACGCGTGTCCCCACACCGTCCGCGCCAGCAGCCGAACACCCCCCACGCATGGAGAGACACAGAGAGACACAGAGAGGCCCGGAAGCGCTGTAGCGCGCTCATCCGGGCCTAGTCACTGTCAATGCTACGCTGTCCACGCTCCCCTTTACGGGCACGCGCGTCCAAGGCAACACGTGCCAGCGGACAATCACATCGCCAGCCCAAACAATCGCATACACATATGGATAGAGACCACAACTGCGTCAATTTTGCCGGTGAGGCGATCACCGGAAATCTCGATGGTTCGCATGAAGCGAAGCGGAGAGGAGAGGGAAGGGGAAAGCGGGAGTGCCAAGCCATACGACCATTAG
>JADMIN010000616.1 GCA_015478575.1 Ktedonobacterales bacterium
CCGCTATGCTGGTGATAGCTGGTGGTGGGCGTGGCGATGCCGAAGTGTGTGAGCAGTTTGCGCGTGTGGCGTGTGTCTTCAGCGGCGATCAGGCGCGACTCGCGCAGGATACGCAACGCGCGCAGAGTGATATCTTCGAGGTTGCCGATGGGAGTGGCGACCAGATAGAGTGTGCCCATGCGCGGCTACCCTTGCCAGAGGGCGGTATCGAGCCAGATCGTCACTGGGCCATCGTTCACCAGTTCCACCCGCATGTGCGCACCAAAGCGTCCTCCCCGCACCGGCACGCCCAGCGCGCGCAGCTCCTCCATCACGCTCTCGACCAGCGGGGCCGCCCGCTCCGGCGGCGCCGCCCCCGTGAAGCCAGGACGCCGCCCACGGCGCACATCAGCAAAGAGGGTGAACTGCGAGATGACCAACGCCCCCCCACCAATATCACGTACTGAGCGGTTCGTCTTGCCCTCCGCATCGGCGAAGATGCGCAGCCCCGCGATTTTATCCGCCATCAGGCGCGCATGCTCCACCTCATCCGCCGGACCAACGCCAAGCAGCACCACCAGTCCGGGCGCGGGGGCCAACTCGCCAATGACGGCGCCATCCACCCACACACGCCCCTGGGAGGCGCGCTGCAAGAGAGCACGCATGGCTTAACTGGCTGCTTTGGTGGCCGTGGGCGGCGGCGCCGCGGATTCGCTGGTCGCGCCGCTGGCGGTTTCCCCCGAGGCCGCGCCAGCCGTTGGCGCGCTTGGCGATGTGGTCGCGCCACTGGTGGCAGGCTCGGCGGCCGTATCGCCGCTAGGTGGTGTGGCGGGGCTGGCGACGCGGTGGTCGGTCTTATAGAAGCCCCCGCCTTTGAAGACAATCCCCGCGGGATGAATGATACGGCGCACCTGGCCAGAGCAATCGGGGCAGACAGTGATCGGCTCGTCAGACATTTTTTGCCAGGCCTCGAAGCGTTTGCCACAGGACGGGCAGTGATAATCATAGGTGGGCATATCCGAGTAGACTCCTCCTCGTCACAAACCACTGGTCTCTGCCGAAGGCGTAGTGGGATGCGCGATCGGCCCGGCCACCGCGCACGACGACCCTAAGCATAGTATAGCACGCCTGAGTAGAAGAGATCGTTGAGCACGCCTGAAAACCCCAGGCATGTGCTTGGCGGACTCGGTGCCATGCCGAGGATCGTGGTAGCCATCCTCGTGCGCTTGCCACACGCGCCGCGATGACCGATAATGTCTCTGATACGCGCCCATGATCCACACCGAGCGACGCCAAGCGATGCCACCCGACGGGTCACGCGCTGAGCAGGAGGAGCGCCAACCGCATGCAAGCTTCAGAACAGAGGCCTACCAGCCAGGCACACTCGCCCGCGACCGACGATACGCCTAGCGCACCGACACCCCAACCACCGCGCGAGCTGATCGCCATCCTCGACTACGGCTCGCAGTATAGCCGCCTGATCGCCCGCCGCGTGCGCGAGTGTCGGGTATATTGCGAGTTACTGCCCGCGGCGACGACGCTCGACGAGTTGCGCCGCCTGGGCGCGCGCGGCGTGATCCTCTCCGGCGGGCCGGATAGCGTGTATAGCCCTGGCGCGCGTGGCGTTGAGCAGGCCATCCTGGAGAGCGACCTGCCGGTGCTGGGCATCTGTTATGGCATGCAACTGCTCGCCTACCAGCTCGGTGGGCGCGTCGAGCCACACAGCGGGCGCCGTGAGTTCGGCCCAGCCGAGATTCACCTCCTGCCCGATGCGGCGCGTGAGGACGCTGGCGACCATGCTGGCGACCATGCTGGCGACCATGCCCCGCGCGAGTTCTTTGCTGGCGTCGCCGCGGCGGCTGGGGCGGGCATTCCCGTCTGGATGAGCCACGGGGATAGCGTGGGTGAGCTGCCACCCGGCTTCGTACCGCTGGCGCGCTCATCCGCCGGGGCGCTGGCAGCGATGGGCGATAGCCACGGCCACATCGGCCTCCAGTTCCATCCCGAGGTCAGCCACACCCCCCAGGGCCGCGAGATGCTCGAGAACTTCCTCTTCCGCCTCTGCGGCTGCGCACCAACCTGGACGCCGAGCGCCTTCGTCGAGGAAGCGGTAGCGC
>JADMIN010000617.1 GCA_015478575.1 Ktedonobacterales bacterium
GGTTCAACGACACCGGAGCGGCGGGGCAATGCACCTATTACGCCGCCCTGGTGCGGCGATCTAGCCCATCTGTCCCATGCTTCCCGCGCCCGAACGCATTCTTATGTTATGTTGCCATATGGATGAGGTTATCAACATTGACCATATCATCCATATGGCAACCTTCTGATCGTCCCGCCTGATTGTCTGCCTAGTCGCTTCCTGGCGAAAGGAGAACCATCGGAAGCGTGTCACCGATTGATCGGCGGTCTGCATTAGCGCACCGTCGCACGAAAGGAAAGCACGACTGTGTCCAAATTAACACTCGCCACCCTCGCCCTGCTCGCCACATTGGCCCTTGGCGGACTCAGCAACGCCCCCGCGCGCGCCACCACCCCCACCGCGCCATTTGCCCCGCGTATGGCCCTGTCCGCGCCTCCCTGCGGCGTTACGTACACGGTGCGGACTGGCGACTGGCTCTCCCGCATTGCCGCACGGTATAACGTGTCCTGGCAACGGTTAGCCGCCATCAACCATCTCGCCAACCCGAATCTCATCTATCCTGGCGCGCGTCTGTGCGTCGCCGCGTCGAGCGTGGCTCCGCTGCCCCAGACCGCCCGCGCCATCTATCACCCCGGCCAGTGGTTCAACGACACCGGAGCGGCGGGGCAATGCACCTATTACGCCGCCCTGGTGCGCAGCGATTTGGATCTGCGTTGGGCGGGGAATGCCAAGGATTGGGCGAATACCGCCCGCGCCAGAGGCTATCATGTCGGCGCGTTGCCGGCGGTTGGCGCCATTGTCGTGTTCCAGCCCGGCGTGGACGGGGCGAATCGCGCGTATGGTCACACGGGCGTCGTGACAGCCGTGTATGGCAATGGCTGGTTCGAGGTTGCGGCAATGTCCGCGCCGCGCGCCTGGGTCGTGAGCTATACGCTGCACGCGGCGCAGAGCGGCGTCAATTTCATCTACGGCTAGCATCATGCCCCTGCGCGGATTGACCGCGCAGGGGCCATTTCGTGTTTCTGATGAGGTTGACCATGCGCAAAATGTTTACGATCTGTTGCGCGCTCTACGTGCTCGCGGCGGGCCAGATGTCCCAGGCCCGCGCTTACCCCGCCCCCACGCAGCTCCACATCAAGGGCAACCAAATCGTCGGCCACGACGATAAAGTTGTACAACTCCAAGGGGCGACGTTTTCGGGACTGGAATACCGTTGCTCGCTGTCCGGGCGCTACGCCCCCGCCGATTTCGCGGCGATGCGAACGTGGGGCATGAATGTCGTCAAGATCCCCGTCAATCCGATCTTCTGGAAGGGCGGCTGCCCGGCGAATGGCCCCAATTCCGACAGCTATCACCGCGCCGTCTATCAGGCGGTGGCGAATGCTGAGGGGCAGGGGTTATATGTCATCCTGGTCATCTTACAATACGATCTGGCGATCCACGGCGGCGATCCCGCGCCGGACCAGCGCGCCATCTGGACGGAGGCGGATCTCGGCAAGCGCTATGCCAGCGACCCCACCGTGCTGATTGAAACGTACTCCGAACCGCATGCGATCAGCGATGCGGCGTGGCTCGCGGGCATCCAGCCCCAGATCGACACGATCAACCGTCTCGCGCCGCGCGCCATCATCCTGATTGATGGCCCCAACTGGTCCGGCACGCCAGGTGTGACGTATGCCGCTGGCTATCGCCCAACGGGCCGCAACCTCGCCTACGCCGTCCACATCTACAATCAGGTCAGCAATGCCATCCCCGCCAACTGGCCCCGCGATTTCGCGCAACTCGCGCAGACTTATCCGGTGGTGGCGACGGAGTTTGGCGACGTGACCCACAACTGCAACGCAAGCTGGCTCAATCAGGTGATGCCCTACATGGCCGCGCATCTGTCTGGCTGGCTGGCCTGGGCCTGGGACGCCGGAACATCCTGCCAGCGCCCCGATCTGATCAGCGCATGGAGCGGCGCGCCGTCCGCCTATGGCGCGGCCATTCAGGCGTTCTACCTGCGCCAGGCGCGTTTCGCGCCCCAGAGCGCCGCCCCCGCCTGGACGCCCCAAATCGGTGACACCTTGCAGTGGCAGCTTTCTGGCACGATCTGGACTGGCTCCACGG
>JADMIN010000618.1 GCA_015478575.1 Ktedonobacterales bacterium
ATCGAGCACTGATCGCCAGTCTTGGGTCATGTGCCCTCCTCCTGAGGAGACATGCGAGGTCTCCGCTGCCATTGTAGCCGCGGGAGAAGAGGTCGCGCTGGTCTGGTAGGCGTTGGCCGCGCGGGTGCGAAGGTGCGATAGTGTATTGACGGCATAGGAAGCGGCACCGTATACTTGCGACCAAGAGCGGAGAAGGCAGCGGCGCACCGGATGGGCGCGGGTGTTCCCTTGCTGGGAGGCGGCATGATCGTGATGGATGGCGAGGAATTCCTGACCGCACAGGAAGCCTGCGAGATCTTGGGAATCAAGCCAGCGACGCTCTATGCCTACGTAAGTCGTGGTGTCTTGGGGAGCTATCGTCAGGGCATCAAGCGGACCCGACTGTACCGCCGTGACGAGGTTGAGCGGCTCATCCGCTTGCGCGGCCCCGATGAGCACGACGCTGAGGTGGATGGCAGCGCCGATCCGCCTGCCTGGATCCCCTATGTCTAGCCGCCCGCGCACGGCGGGCGCTCGCCCATCTCCCTGGCGTCCGCGTCCCTAGCGTCGCGCACGTGGGTGGCCACTCTCCCAACCGTCCGCTCTTCCGGCGACCTGCCCGCGGCGAATTGACGCCCGCTGACTGAGCGAGATATAGTGGACACAACACGCGAGCGCCGCACGCCAGGGCACGACGTGCGAATCGGCGGCGGCGCACGCGAGCGCGGCCACGCGCCGCCAGTGCCTTCGTGAGGCCTTACCAGGGAGGGACGAACATGGCCGAGCGGAACCGGCATGTGACGTTTCCGAGCGCGGGGCGCCCGACCTATCTGCTGGAGGGGAGCCTCGGTGGCCCCCTGGGAAGCGAGGCGCAGGGGACATGCGCGGGCGCGGTGCTGTGCCACCCGCAACCCGCGACGAGTTCGATGGATGACCCACTCCTCAGCCAGGTCGCCGCGCGCCTGACCACGGATGGCCTGCTGGCGCTGCGCTTCAACTTTCGCGGGGTGGGCGAGAGCGAGGGGCAGCAGACGGATGGCCGGCTCGAACCGCTCGATATCGCTGGCGCCATCGAGTTTCTGCTCCAGCAGCCGGCCATGCGTTCCGAAAAACTCTGCCTCATTGGGCATGGCTTCGGGGCGTATCTGGCGCTGGCGTATGCCGCGCACGACCCACGCATTGGCGCGGTGGTCGCGATCAGCCCGCCGCTCTTCCGGGTCTCGCCGGAGTTGGGGGCCTTCAATCAGCCACGGCTTTTCATGACGGGCGAATATGATGAAGTCGCTCCCCGCCATAAGATGGAGCCTTGGATCGCGCAACTCCCTGGCGCGCGCATGCTCAAGATCATCTCTGGCGCACGCCATTTGATGCGCGGCTATGAAGCCATCGCCGCGGAGGTTGTCGTACAATACGTGACTCAGTGGGCCGCGCAACCCGCCATGTGAGCCAGACCGTCAGCAGCGCGTATCGAGTGGGATGAGAAGCACCGTGGCTATACAGACTAGCAATCCAGCGATTGTGCAGAGCGACCGAACCATCCTGCTCGAGGTGGACCATCCCCTCTTTGCGGAGTCCCGTGACGCTCTGGCCCAGTTTGCCGAACTTGAGAAGTCGCCGGAGCACATCCATACCTACCGGTTGACGCCGCTCTCCCTCTGGAATGCCGCCGCCGCTAGTTTGGACGCGCCGCACGTCCTCGAACTGCTCGCGCGTTTCAGTAAGTACGATCTGCCGCCGAATATCACCGCTGACATTCGTGAGTACATCGGGCGCTATGGCCGACTCAAGCTCCAGCGTGATGGCACCGACCTGATCCTGCATTCGGCGGATGCGGTCCTCATTGCTGAGGTCGCGCGGCAGAAGCGCATGCAACCGTATATCCTTGGCCAGCGCGATGCCCAAACGCTCACGGTGGACCCCGCGCGGCGCGGCCACATCAAGCAAGCGCTGGTCGCGATTGGCTTTCCCGCGGAGGATCTCGCTGGGTATACGCCAGGAGAGCGCCTGCCCTTTGGCCTGCGCGCGCAGACACTCGCACAGGCGCCCTTTGCCCTGCGCACCTATCAAGAGCAGGCGGTCGAAGCATTCCACGCGCGCGGTGCCGT
>JADMIN010000619.1 GCA_015478575.1 Ktedonobacterales bacterium
CGCTTCTGCCGCTCGTGGCGCGCGCGCGTGGCGGCGGCGCGAGTCGCCTGCTCAATACCCTGCCCCCTCTGGCGCTGGGCGTTGCCGTCCTGCTCATCTGGCAGGCCATCACACAGGCGCGGGTCGTCTCGACCTTCCTGTTGCCGACACCCGCGGAGGTCGCCCGCACGTTCTGGTCCGCGCTGGTGGATGGCAGCCGACTGCCCACGGAGGCGCTCGTCACGCTGGAGGAAAGCCTTGGCGGCTTTGTGATCGGCACACTCACGGGCATTCCCGTCGGCTATGGCATTGCCCGCAGCCCTCTGCTGGCGCGCACCTTCCAGCCATATCTCGCCGCCAGCCAGGCCGTGCCCGCCGTGGCGCTGGCGCCGCTGTTGGTGCTGTGGCTGCCGTTCGGGCTGCCACCCGTGATCGCCCTCTGCGCGCTGATCATCTTCTTCCCCATCGTCGTCAACACCGCCCTGGGCATCCGCGGGTTGGACCGCGACGTGCTCGACGCCGCGCGTGTCGAGGGGGCGGGACGCTGGGCACGTTTGCGCTCCATCGAGTTCCCGCTGGCGCTGCCGAGCATCCTCGCCGGGTTGCGCACCAGCCTGACCCTCTCCATCACCGGAGCGGTCGTCGGTGAGTTCGTCGTTGGAGGCGTGGGCCTAGGCGGATCGCTCGTGACCGCGCAGGCCAACAACGATCCTCCCCTGGTCTTCGCTACCTTACTTATGCTCGGCATCCTCGCCGCCACGCTCTACGGAGTCGCGCGGCTCGTTGAGCGCCGACTGTCGTATCTGGAGGACTAACTACCCATGTTCACCCATCTTGCCCGCCAAGCTGGTGGGCGCCTGAGCGTCCCTGGTTTCGCCCTCGTGTTCGCCGCGTTGCTCGCCCTGGCCGGCTGTGGCACGCAGACCGCGAGCATCAGATGTGGCGTATCGCCCACCAGCAAGACCGCATCCAGCGCCAGCGTCGCCGCGTCCGCCGCCGTGGCGCGGCCCCTGGCGCTGGCGCGCGCCAGCGCTGATTTGGGCCACCTGACGCTCGGATTGACCTACGTGCCCAACATCCAGTTCGCGCCGTTTTACGTCGCCGATGCGCTGGGCTATTACCGGGATGCTGGTCTTAGCGTCACCTTCCGCCATCACGGCCCCAGCGAAGACGAGTTTGGCGCGGTCGTGGCCGGGCGCGAGGACGCTGTCTTCGGCGGTGGAGACGAGGTGCTTCAGGCGCGCAGCCGCGGCGCGCCCCTGGTCTATATCGCCCAAATATTCAACAAGTATCCCGTCACCTTGATCATGCCCGCGAATTCTCCGGTGCGGAGCGCGGCGCAACTGCGGGGCTGCACCATCGGCGTCCCCGGCAAATATGGCGCGACGTATATTGGCTTACTCGCTTTGCTGCATAGCGCGAGCCTGAGCGAGCGCGACGTGAACATTCAGGCGATTGGCTATACCCAGGTCGCCGCCCTGCTCACCCACAAAGTGGACGCGGTGATGGGCTACGTCAACAACGAGCCGATTCAGTTCCAGAAGGCCAGCTTTGCCATTCGCACGCTGGATGTCGCGGGCACGCAGCCACTGATCTCCAACGGGCTGGCCGCGACCGAGAGCGTGCTGGCCGCACGTCCCGATGCGCTGCGCGCGCTGGTCGCGGCGACGCTGCGTGGCGTGGCCTATACCATCGCGCATCCAGAGGATACGGTGAACATCAGCAAGCGGTATGTGACGGGTTTGAGCGATCCCGCTCAGGCGGCCAATGCGCTGGCGGTGCTCCAGGCGACGATCCCCCTCTTGGAGAGCGGCGGCGCGCGACCCGGCTCTAGCGACTCCGCCGCGCGGCGGTCTATGGAAAGCTTCCTGCTCGCCCAGGGGCAGATCGCCAAAGCGGTGGACGTGACCAGCGTCTTTACCAACAACTACCTGCCGTCATAGACGCACCACCCAGCGAGACAGACGACCCGCCAAAGTAGCGGCTACTTTGGCGGGTCGCGCTTCCTTTGCCTCGACAGGGGACGGAGGGGAGATTAGCGCGTGACCTTGAAGTTGGTGAAGACGACTTCCGCGCCGTCATCGCCGCTCAGACCAGTGATGCC
>JADMIN010000620.1 GCA_015478575.1 Ktedonobacterales bacterium
CCATCCGGCTGGATATGAAAGCAATCAGCCCGGTGCCACATCATCTGCACGCCAGACGCTCTACATCACCTGCCGGTTCCTGTCAAGGCGAGTGGCATGCCGAATCTCCCCTGGACGTTGACGGCATGGCGGCCGGGCTGCTAGACTGCCTGCGGGCGCCTGGTGCGTGTGGCGCCGCTGGACGCGTCCAGCGCGGCGGCGTGAGGGGGAGGATATCGTGGCAGGCGAAGCGGGGGCGCCCCCGCGGGACGCCAGAACGGGGGCGAAGCCGGCGGTGGAGCAGCGGGTCGGGAGCGCTCTGCGCGCCGCGCTGGCGCTCGCGGTGCTCCTGATGCTCGTCGGCGTGGCCGGCGGCGGTGCCCTCAAGCTGTTGCGGTATGCCATGCGCACGCCCACCGCCGACGATACGGCCCAGATCATCTGCACCGCCTACCGCCAGCAGAATTACGACCTGCTGCTCCAGCGGATTGATTCCACGCCCGTGCCGCCCGCCAACACTGGCGCCTTCGATGCGAACGCCCTGCGCGCGCGGCTCCAGGTGCTCGATACCAGCCAGGGCACCGTCTCCTCCTGCGCCTACCGGCAGCTCGATTTCGGCACCACAGCCACCACCCCCGGCGCGCTGCAATACACCTTCGCCATGCGCCGCGCCCGCGCCGCCAATGAGTTCGATCTCATCATGACCCTGATCTATGAGAGCGACGGGACCTGGAAGGTTTCGCGGGCCAGCAACTTCACCGGCCTGCCGGCCTGAGCCACAGCGGCTCGCTGCGGCGCGCCAGGACGGGCGCGCGCCCGGCTCCTCATACCGATCTCCCGCTGCCAGATACCCTGCCACCGTGCCCAGGCGGGTGTACCATGCGCTGCCCTGCCGCTCGGTTCCAGCAGGGACGGCGGCGAGGCGGGACGCGGACGGCGCCGTGGATGGCATAGCGCTTGCGAGCCGTACTCGCCTGGACTCTGTCCCCCCGGACCACCGATCCCTGAGCGCACCGGGGCCCGTCAAGGATGCAGGAGCAGCGGATGGCAAAAGCTGTGGCGCGGCAGTACGCGCCGCGAACGCCGGCGTGGTGGCAACGGCTCGGCGACGGAACGTGGTCCTGGTATCTCCGGCTCGCGACGGCTCTGAGCGCGGACTGGGCAGACAATCGCGTGCTCGCGTATGGCGCCGCGGTCACGCTGCTGGCGGCTGGCGTCGTGGTGACGCTCTTCATCAACACGCCCGCCCTGTTTCTGCCCTACCACGATTCGCGCGAATACATCGCCAGCGCCCTGCGCATCATGGACGGGCAATCGTGGGCCGATCCCCAGCGCCTGCCCGGCTATCCGCTCTTTCTGGTCATCATCTTCTGGCTCACCGGCTCGCTCAATCTGGTGGCCGCGGAGCTGGTCCAGATGGCGCTGTTCGTGGTGACGGCGCTGGAAGTCTACGTCATCAGCTACCGGCTCTGGCGGCACACGCGGCTCGCCGCGCTGATCGCCGTGCTCACCGGCACCAACGTATACTTGCTGGAGTTCGTCAAGCCCATCCTCTCCGATGGCCTCGCGCTCTGGCTGCTGACGACCCTCGCGCTGGCGATCATCGCGTTCGTCGAGCGGCCACGGGTCACCGTCTTCTGGGTCGTGGCGGCGCTCACGCTGGCGCTCTTCATGACGCGGGCCGAGTGGTACCTGCTCCCGGTCCCACTCTTCGCGTATCTCGTCCTCGTCGCGCATCGTCAGGGTGTGGCGCGGCGCGTCGTCCCGCACGCGCTGGCGGCGCTGGTGCTGCTCTACGCCGTCATGTTTGGCTACATCGCGCAGAACGCCAGCGTCAACGGTGTCGCCCGGCTCTCATCGGCTGAGAACATCAATCTGTATGGCAAGGTGCTCCAGTACAACATGCAGGGGGAAGCGCCACCACGATTCGGCGATTTCGCCCGCGCTACCCAGCGCGACATGACCGTCGCCCGCACACGTGATCCCTGGGTGCTCTACTGGACCGATCCGCTGCTCGGTCAAAACAACTTCGTGCAGATGGGCGCGTATGCCCGCGCGATCATCCGGCGTGATCCCGTCGAGTTTCTGCGCTAGTCCGTGG
>JADMIN010000621.1 GCA_015478575.1 Ktedonobacterales bacterium
CTTCCACTCCGAGGCGGAGGCGCGAGCGGCTGGGTACCGACCGTGCAAGGTTTGCCGCCCGCGCAAGGAGGCCTAATGGAGGTGGCCTCTCGTTCTCCAGCGACTCGCCTCATGCTGACGCCCACCGCGCCATACGACTTTGGCCTCGCGCTGAGCTATCTGCGCACCTCGCCCTCCGCCGTGCTGGAGCGCATCAGTGAGGCGGGCGTCTATGAGCGCGCCCTGCGGCTGGAGGGGCAGCCCATCCTGCTGCGGCTGTGGTCCGAGGGCACCATCGCGGCGCCGCGACTGGCGCTGGAGGTGCGCGGCGCGTGTGTCACACCAGCCCTCACCGCGTGTGCGGCGCGGCGCGTACGCCACATCTTCCTGCTCGATGAGGATCCCACGCCCTTCTTCGCCCTGGCCGCGCGGGATGCCATACTCGGCGGCCTGCTTCGTGGTCTCCCTGGCATGCGCCCTCTGCTCATCGCCGACCCCTTCGAGGCGCTGCTCTGGGCTATTCTCGGCCAGCAGGTGCATGTGCGCTTTGCCCGCACGCTGAAGCGGGCGTTGGTGGATCTGTGCGGCGCGACGCTCAGCGTGGATGGCGCGGCGTACCCGCTGCTGCCAGAGCCAGCGGCGGTGGCGGCGCTGGATGAGGCGACGCTGCGGGGGCGCCAGTTCAGCCGACAGAAGGCAAGCTACGTGGTCACACTGGCCCGCGCGGTGGCCGAGGGCACGCTCCGCTTCGACGCGCTGCGCGCCTTGCCGCCAGAGGAGGCGCTGGCACAACTCACCGCCTACAAAGGCGTAGGGCGGTGGACAGCGGAATACGTGCTGATGCGCGGCTTTGGCGCCCCCGACAGTCTTCCCGCCGCTGACGTGGGGCTGCGCGCCATCATCGGGCGCGCGTATGGGCTGGGGCGCACAGCGACCGAGGCCGAGGTGCGCGAGCGGGCCGAGGTGTGGGCTGGCTGGCGCGGCTGGGCCGCCTTCACGTGGTGGCTGGCGCTCCAGCGCGAGACCGAGTCGGGGCCAGCGGGAACGCGGCGCTAGGGGAGCAGCAGCTTTGCTTCATAGACGAGGACCAAGCCCAGATCACCGTCCGCCACCATCAGGCGTGTGCCATCGGGCGACCAGAGCACCGGTGTCGCGAAGCCACCAAGCACGCGATTGGCATGATTCTCTTCACGCTTGTAGGGGAGGCGGAAGGTGGCAAGACGCCGCCCCGTAGCGGTATCGGAGAGCCAGAGGATACTGGGATAGCCATATGCCGCCAGCACACGCCCATCTGGGCGCCACGCCAATGCCCAGCTCGACCACGAGTCGTCATGCGCGAGTGTCGCCGCGTCACGGACAGGCAGTGGGGGCACACCCGCAAGCAGGAGCCCCGCGAGCGTCTCCGGGGGAGGTCGCGTCGCCCCGCCGCCTTCCAGCCAGCCGCTCACGGGCAGCGACGTGACTAGATAGCGCCCATCCGGCGACCACGTATTTATGCTCGCCTGCCAGATATAGGCGCCGGGAGCATACGCCTGTCCACCGCTGGATTGATCTTGATAGGCGAGCGTTCCTGGCTGCCAAATACTGAAGGCGGAGTCGCCATCGGGATTGCCAATGCCATCCACGGCGGGTGATGTGTCAGGTGGGCCAGCCGTGTTCGCTCCGCTCACCGTACCGGGCGGGGCGTTGCCCACGCTCACGCCGATCCACGCGCCAGATGCCGCGTCGCCGGTCGTGCCAATCAGAGTGCCATCGGCTCGCCACTGGTATGAGAGCGCCGCTGGGCCACCTGGGAACGGTGACGCCAGTGGGACGGCCGTATCACGTTGCGTATCCCACGCGAGCGGCGTCGGACCCGCTGCTTCGAGGGAACGAGCGGGCTGGGTGATTGCATGATACCTACTGCCATCAACAGCAAACACCAGCAGGCCATCGAAGGCCGCATGAGATTTCGACGAGACCTGGGCCAGGAAAGGAACGGCGATCTGTCGCCCATCCGGTGACCAGAGCACCGCATCATAGCGCACGGTAAGCAGGGACACTGGAAGTGTGGCGGAGGGCGCATCCAGCGCGCTCATGATCATGGTATCTAGGGC
>JADMIN010000012.1 GCA_015478575.1 Ktedonobacterales bacterium
GCGTGACGCTTTGCAACGTCTCTTGGTCCACGCCAAAGACGTGCGTGCCCAGCAGCTCGCGCACCCGTGGCTCCAGTGCTTCCACCAGGGCGCGCGCCTCCGCCTCGCTGGTGCCCTTCGCCGTCAAGCGCACATCCACCGCGTCCCGCTTAACATAGGTCGCCACAGTGGGGTTGGTTCCACGCAGGACAGGATCGAGGCGCTCCTCAACCGTGGATTCACCCAGGCCAGCGGCGCGTAGAATGCGGGTGAAGAGGACGGCGCCGGTGCGTGGGCGCAGTCGCGGCACGACCTCGCGCTCCCACATACGCATCATCTCATGGGGCACGCCAGGCATAGCCACGACGAGCTTGCCCTCGCGCTCGACCCACCAGCCGGGAGCCGTGCCGATGGGATTGGGCAACGGGGTGGCCGATGGTAGCACCCACGCCTGCTTGAGATTACGCTCTGGCATAGAGATGCCGCGCGTGATGAAAAAGCCACGCAGCGCCGCCTCTAGGTCAGGATCCACGTGCGGTGTCTCGCCCAGCACCCCCGCGATGGCCTCGCGCGTCACGTCGTCCTCGGTCGGCCCCAGCCCGCCGGTCATCACCACGAGATCGGCGCGCGCGCGCGCGCGCGCCAGCGTCTCGCTCAGACGCCCTAGGTTGTCGCCAACCTGGGAGACGAAATAGAGGTCAATGCCCAGCGGCGCCAGGTGTTGCGCCAGATAGGCGGCGTTGGTGTCGGTGATGTGGCCGAGCAGCAACTCAGTACCAATCGAGATAATCTCCGCGCGCACGTGCCATTCTCCCTCTCTCTGGCCAACGGCCACACCAGCGATTGTAGCACCTTTCTCGGCGCCACTCTCCGCGTCACTCTCCGCGCGGAAAGTGGCGGACAGCCGCTTTGGGCTGGGGCATGAGGCGGGAGTCCCGCTTGTTATGACGACCCCACCACAATATGTTGTGTTGGAGGAGATATGCAGCCTATCCTACTAGATGTTGTGATACAAGCCTTGCTTTTCCTAGATATTGTGCTACAATTGCATGCAGCGGACCGACCAGGCCCCCATGTACCTGCCGGGCCGGCCGATACCAGCGGAGTTATCGTGAGCCAGGGAGAGCAGCCGTGAAAGAGAAGAAGGCCGGGACGGATGGGCCAAAGGCCGCGACATCCGCGTCCGCCACGCGCAAGCGGGGCACATGGTCAGAGGCGGCGGTGCGCGTATTGCGTGAGCGCTACCTCTTGCGTGACGCGGAAGGCACGGTTGTCGAGACACCAGATGAGTTGTGTTGGCGGGTGGCGCGCGCGGTGGCGGCGGCGGAGGCGCGGTGGGCCAAAGACGACCCCGAGGCGGTCGAGCGCAGCGCCGCGCAATTCTATGACCTGATGGTCGAGCGCACGTTTCTGCCCAATTCGCCGACCCTGATGAACGCGGGCAAGGGCAACAACCTCCAGCTTTCCGCCTGCTATGTCGTCCCGGTCGAAGATAGTCTTCCTGGTATCTTTGACGCGGTGAAGCACGCCGCGCTGATCCACCAGAGTGGCGGCGGCACCGGCTTCAGCTTCTCGCGGTTGCGCCCTGAAGGCAGCACGGTGGCCTCGACACATGGGGTAGCCTCTGGCCCGGTCAGCTTCATGAAGATCTTCGATGGCGCAACCGAAGCGGTGAAACAAGGGGGATGTGTGATCCCTGAGACGCGCGTCTCGACGGATCGCGGCATGGTGCGGATAGGCACCATGGGGCCTCTTGAAGCCAAGCCCCAGAGTTGGCATGCGCTCACGCGGACGACGATGGTCTATACCGATGACGGTGGCCGCCGGGCGGAAGAGTTCTATCATCATGGAAGAGCCGCTGTACGCCGTATCCGCACCTCGTGCGGATACGCATTGACTGGCACGCTGGAGCATCGGATTCGCGTCATTGACGAGCGCGGCGCGTATGTCTGGCGCCATCTGAAGGACCTGCGCGTTGGCGACTGGGTGGCACTACAACAGGAGACCTACCCCACCAGCACCGACTATCGGCTCACTGGCGCTGAGCGTGTCCCACATGTCAACGCACGCGAGACGCGGGTATCTGAACGACCAACCGCCGAACTCGGTGAATTCATCGGCTACCTGATCGGTAGCGGTGGCCCCCACGCCTCTCATCCAGACGATGGCACCGGCAGCCTGACGCTCACGGTCGCTGATTCTGAGCCTGAGGTTCGTGAGCGGTTGCTGCTGCTGGCATCGCGATTGTTCGGCATCACGCCCATTTCGCGCCAGAACCCTGATGCTGCCAGCACCGACTCCATCTTCCACGCTCCGGAGCTGGTGGCCTGGCTTGCGCACCTTGGGGTGGGGCCGTCTGCCACCCCCGCGCCGCGCCTGCCTGAGATCGTGTTCTCCGCGGGCGCGGAGTTCGCGCGTGGCGTTGTGCGGGGCATGTTTACCGCTGACCGCTCCCTCTCCCAGGAGGGATATCCCTCTCTCCGTGGCCGCTCGCGCGCCCTGATCGAGGATATGCAGCAGGTGCTCCTCGCCCTAGGCATGCCAAGCGCGCTCAGCGTGAGCGCCGCGCCCGACCACGCCGAGCACACAGCGGAACCGCTCCCCCGCTACCAGTTGCGCCTCATGACCCGCGATGGGAGACGCGAATTCGCGGCGCGCATTGGCTTCATGTCAGCGACCAAGAATGCGCGGCTGGAGGCAGGGCTGGAGCAGGTAGAGGAATCCACCGACATTATTCCCAACCAGCAAGAGCGTCTCGCTGAGCTGTACGCTAGCTGGGAACAGAGCGGTGGACCCAATCGGGGAGCTCGCGACGCGGATACGGAGTTCGCGCGGGATCTTCAGCCCTACCTCCCACGGAATGCCGCGCCGCGGCCCCTCACGCGCGCCCATCTGCGCGCGCTGGCGGAGCGGCACGAGGCGGTACGCAACAGCCCGCTCGCGGCGTTCCTCACCAATCGCCAATTCTACGATCAGATCGTTTCACTCGCCGATGATGAGGCGCTGACGGTTGACCTCGCGGTCGAGGAGCAGCATACCTATATCGCCAACGGGTTTGTGAGCCACAACTCGCGACGGGGCGCGAACATGGGAATTTTGCGGGTTGATCACCCCGACATCCTCAAGTTCATTGATTGCAAGCGCGACGGCTCCGTCACCAACTTCAACATCTCGGTCGCGATCACCGATGAGTTCATGCGGGCGCTCGACACGGACGATGCGTACGATGTCGTGGATCCGCACCGCCATCAAGCGGTCACGCGCCTGCGCGCGCGCGACGTGATGGATCGCATCGTCGCCGCGGCCTGGGCCACTGGCGATCCTGGCTTGGTCTTCATTGACCGCGCCAACCGCTCGACGGCCAATCCGACGCCGGAGATCGAGCAGCTAGAAGCGACCAATCCGTGTGTGGTGGGCGCCACGCGCCTCGCGACCGATCGTGGGCTTCCGCGGATGGACACGCTCTATGCCAGCCAAGACGCCATTCGCGTGACCGTTGATGCCCGATCACTGGTGAAGACAGTGAACGGGCGGGAACAGGTCCTCGGAGGGACACGAGCCTATCCGGCGGTGCCCGTGTTCCAGACAGGTATCGTTGCCCCCGTGCGCAGGCTCACCACGAGCCACGGCCTCGAAATCACCGCCACGCCCAACCACCGCTTCCTCACCACACGTGGCTACAAGCGGCTCGACGCGCTCGAGTATGGTGACGAGATCTTGCTCCAAAGCGCCGAGGGGGCTTGGTCCTCACAGCGCACGCTCCCAGCGCGCGCGCTCGGCGCGCCACTGACTGAATGGTCCGAGGAACTTGGGGAGGTCCTTGGCTATGTGGTGGGGAACGGCTACGTGCGCCATGGAGCGAGCGCTGATAGCCTCAGGATCGCCGTCGCGCGGACCGATGTCGCCCTCAAAGAGACGCTCTGCGCGCGCATCGCTGGGTGGTTTGGCGCTCAGGGCACGATCCGCGAGCGCCAGGGCCATTTCCAGATGCGCTCTACGGGACCCGTGGCGACCTTCTGCTGGGAATTGGGGGTGGCGACCTTGCGCGCCCACGCCAGGCGTGTGCCAGAGTGCATCTTCACCGCGCCCCGTGACGCCGTCGTGGGATTCCTCCGTGGTCTCTTCAGCGCCAATGCCAGCGTCCACGTGAGCGAGGCAAAGGGAACCTGTCATATCCGGCTGGCGACCTCCTCAAAGGGTCTCGCGCGGGATACCCAGCAGTTACTCCTCAATATGGGTATCGTGAGTACGCTCCGCCTGCGACGGAACCAGGGCATCCAGAACCAGGGCATCCAGATGCTCCCGAACGCCCACCCTACCCCTGCCGCTGACCGCACCCACGCCCAGTATGAGCTGCTCATTGAGCACGCGAACCGTGATCGCTTCGCCGCCGAAATTGGCTTCATGCAGGTCGAGCAACAGCGCCAGCTCACCCAGTGGAGTGAGACCAAGCACCATCCCACGAACCGAGAAGGGTTCACGACGCGGGTCGCCATGATCGAGGATGCGGGCACCGCCACGGTATACGATACGACCGAGCCGATCACACACAGCCTGATAGTTGATGGCTTGGTGACGCACAACTGTGGTGAGCAATGGCTCGGTCCTTATGATGCGTGCAATCTCGGCTCGATCAACCTGGGCCTCTTCGTCCGCGATGGCGCGATCCAGTGGGGCGCGTTGGAGGCGACGACGCGCATCTGCGCGCGGTTCTTGGATGATGTGATTGATATCAACCCCTTCCCGCTGCCTGAGGTGCGTGAGAAGGTGTATGCCAATCGCCGCATCGGCTTGGGCATCATGGGCTGGGCGGAGTTGCTCTTTGAACTGGGTCTGCGCTATGACAGCGAGGAGGCCATCGCGCTGGGCGAGCGCGTCATGACCCAGATCCGCGACTGGGCGGCGGATGAATCGCGCCAGTTGGCGGAAGTGCGCGGCCCCTTCCCGAACTGGAGCCGTAGCATCTATAAAGGCGCCGCGCCGCGGCGCAACGCGACCTGCACCACCGTCGCACCCACCGGCTCGATCAGCATCCTGGCCGAATGCTCGTCAGGCATCGAGCCAGTCTTCGCCCTGGCATTCCAGCACCGGGTCAAGCAGCCCGATGGCTCCTATCGCGTGCTCGACTTCGTCAACCCCTTCTTCAAGCGGGCGCTCGAAGCGAGCGACATCGCCGACAAAGAGGCCGTGCTCGCCTACGTTCGAGAGCATGGCTCGCTACACGGGCATCCAGCGGCGGAGCATCCCGCCTTGCGGCCCTATGGCACCGCGCACGAGATCGCCCCTGAATGGCACATCCGCATGCAGGCCGCATTCCAACAAGGGGTAGATAACAGTATCTCGAAGACGATCAACCTGCCGAACAGCGCGACCTACGAAGATGTGCGCCAGGCGTATGTGCTGGCGTGGGAACTTGGCTGCCTGGGCATCACCATCTTCCGTGATGGCTGCAAAGGCGAGCAGGTGCTCAACGCTGGCGTGAAGGCGGCGCAGCCCACCGCGGCGGCGGCACCCGCCCCTCCGGGGGACGCTCCGGCCCTCCCGGCGCGCAAGCCCAATTACATCAATGGCATCAAGACGCGCCCCGAGGTGGTGGCGGGGTATACCCGGCAGGTGCGTGCGCCTGAGGGGAAGGTCAATGTCACGCTCAACAGTGACGCCGATGGCCTGCTCGAACTCTTCGTCAACATCGGCAAGGCTGGCTCGGACGTTGCCGCGCTGGCGGAGGCGCTGGGGCGGCTGATCTCGCTCCACCTGCGGATGGATACCCCCGTCTCGCAGAATGAGCGCGCGGCTGAGGTGGCGCGGCAACTCCGCTCCATCGGCGGCAGCAGCCAGGTTGGCTTTGGCATAGATCGTGTCCGCTCGCTGCCGGATGCGGTGGCGCGGTCCATCGAGCTGCATCTGGCGACGGAGAGCCGGGGTGGCGCTGATGTGCCTGTGCTCCCGCCCGCCGTGGCCGCGCAAGATGACGCGCGCGCGACGAGCGACCACGGCGACGGACCGAGCAACGGCGGCGGCCACGGCGGTGGCGGCGGACTGAGCAATGGCAGCGGCGCCCACGTCCTCAACCCCAGGCTGTTGGCCTCGTATGCGGTGACGGGCAACCTCTGCACTCAATGCGGCAACAACACCATGTATTACGAAGAGGGCTGCAAGAAGTGCGTCAGTTGCGGCTATAGTGAGTGCTGATCACGCGCCACACCGCGTGCGACCAGCACCGTCGCGCCCAGACGATCGGAAGCGCGCCTCGTGCGCTTCCAGTCTCGCCGCGCCGGACGGCGCGAGAGGGAAGCCAGATGTCACTCGCTGACCTGCGCAAAGAGTATATGCTCCACGGCCTGAGTGAGGCCGAGCTTGACCCTGACCCGATCCAGCAGTTCCGCCGCTGGTTCGAGCAGGCACTGGCGGCCGAAGTCGTTGAGCCAAACGCGATGACGCTGGCCACCGCCACCCTGGATGGCCGCCCATCGGCACGCATGGTCCTCCTCAAGGGCTTCGGCCCCGACGGCTTTGCCTTTTTTACCAACTACGAGAGCCGCAAAGGGCGCGAGCTTGCGGCCAATCCTCACGCCGCGCTGATCCTCTACTGGGCCGAGCTTGAACGGCAGGTGCGCATCGAGGGCACCTGCGCGCCGGTCACGCCGCAAGAATCGGATGCCTACTTTCAGAGTCGGCCCCTGGGCAGCCAACTCGGCGCGCGGGCCTCGCGCCAGGGGCAGGTGATCGCGGGGCGCCAAGTGCTGGAGGAGCGGCTGCGCGAGCTGCAAGCGGAGTATGCCGACCAGGAGGTGCCGCGCCCAGAGTACTGGGGCGGCTATCGCGTTGGGCCAATAGCCATCGAATTCTGGCAGGGGCGGCCCAATCGGCTGCACGACCGGCTGCGGTATCAGCGGCAGGCGGGCGGTGGCTGGCACATCGAGCGGCTCTCACCCTAGAGATGCCCGGTTCTGTCTGGTGTGCGTCGGCATCACGGAGCCAACTGTAGGGGGGCGAGCGGTTGCCCTTCGCCCCGCCGCGCGTTGAGGAAGGGAGGGTTACGGCAAATTACCTATGGACGAGCCAGCGGAAAGGGAGTAGACTGAAAAGCATCCTAGCCGCACAGCGGCTCCCGCGAGCCTCGCCCACGCCCGGCCGCCATGCTTGGTGGCGCCGGGAGAATATGAGCAGAAGGGTTCGGCGCCGTTCAGCGATGGTGCCGAACCGCACAGCATGGAGGACGTAATGGGATACGAACTGGCGGGAAGTCGCGTGTTGATAACGGGCGGATCGGGCTTCGTCGGCTCGCACATCGCCGACGCGCTGATGGATGCGAACGTGGCGGAGATTATCACCATTGATAACCTCGTGCGCGGGCGGCGTGAACACCTGCGGGCCGCGGAGGCGCGTGGCCAGGTAACGTTTATCGAGGGCGACATCCGCGATCGAGACTTGCTCCAGCGCTCCATGCAGGGAATAGATTATGTCTTCCATGAGGCCGCGCTGCGGATCACGCACTGCGCCGCGGATCCGCGTCTGGGCCACTCCGTGATGGTGGAGGGCACCTTCAACGTGGTGGAGGCCGCGCACCAAGCCGGCGTCAAAAAGGTGGTGGCGGCGTCGAGCGCGTCAGTGTATGGCGAGCCAAGCTCCCTCCCAATGCATGAGGAGCACCCCTATAATAACCGCACGCTCTATGGCGCGGCCAAGATCGCTAACGAACACTTGCTCCGCAGCTTCAACGACATGTATGGGCTGCCCTATGTGGCCCTCCGCTACTTCAACGTCTACGGTCCGCGCATGGATGCCTTTGGGCAGTACGTCGAGGTGATGATCCGCTGGATGACGAGCATTGGGCGGGGAGAGCCACCGCGGATCTATGGCGATGGCACCCAGACGATGGATTTCATCTACGTCGGCGACGTGGCGCGCGCGAATATCGCCGCGCTGCGTAGCGATGCCAGCGATGTAGCTCTCAATGTCGCCTCCGGCACTCAAACATCGCTCACCGAGTTGAGCGGTCTGCTCTGTGAGACGATGGGGCGGCCCGATCTGCGCCCCGAATATACCGAAGAGCGCAAAGTCAATCCCGTGCATCACCGTCTCGGCGCCACCGAACAAGCCCGCGAGCGCATTGGGTTCAGCGCGACCGTGGATCTGCGCGAGGGCTTGCGGCGATTGGTCGCCTGGTGGCAAGCGGACGCGGGCGCGACCATAGGGGTGGGCGCGAGCACTGGGGCGGACGCGACGACGGAGGTGGGCCGATGAGCAGCCCCGCCACGGCGACACTCATTCCAATCACGCGCCCAGAGATCGGTGAGGAAGAGGCTCAGGCAGCGGCGGAGGCGGTGCGGTCCGGCTGGCTCTCTCAGGGCGCGCGCGTGGCCGAGTTCGAGGGCGCGCTGGCGCGGCGGCTGGGTGCGGCGCATGTCGTCGCCGCAAGCAACTGCACGGCGGCGCTGCATCTGGCGTTGCTCTGCGCGGGCGTCGGGCCAGGTGATGAGGTCATCCTGCCTTCTTTCACCTTCATCGCCACCGCCAACGCCGTCCTCTACGTTGGCGCGCACCCCGTCTTCGTGGATATTGATCCGCGCACGTACAACGTAGATCCCGCCGCTGTCGCGGCGGCTCTCACGCCACGCACACGAGCCATCATACCAGTAGACCAAATCGGCCTCGCCGCCGAGCTGGACCCCCTGCTCGCGCTCGCGCGGCAGCACGGGCTGGCGCTGGTGGAGGACGCGGCGCCGGCCATTGGGGCAACCTACCGCGGGCGCCCACTCGGCGGCATCAGCCCGCTCACCTGCTTTAGCTTTCACCCGCGCAAGACCCTCACCACCGGCGAAGGCGGCGCGCTCGCCACTGACGACGCGGCGCTAGCGCAACGCGCGCGTGTGCTCCGCTCGCACGGCGCCTCTGTCTCGGACTTCGCGCGGCACCAAGCGGCAGCCGTGACGCTTGAGACCTACGAGCAACTGGGCTACAACTACCGCATGACCGACATTCAGGCCGCCATTGGCCTCGTCCAGTTGCGGCGGCTCGACGATATCCTGGCGCGCCGCGGTCGCCTCGCCGCGCGCTATAGCGACGCGCTCGCCGAGTGGGAGGGCATCGTGCCCCCGTATGCGCCCGCGCATGCGCCGCATACCTACCAGTCCTACTGTATCCGGCTCACTGGGTCACACAGCGCCAAGCGAGATCAGGTGATGGCGCACATGCTCGCGGCTGGCGTGGCCACACGCCGTGGCGTGATGGCAATCCACGAGGAACCGTACTATGTCGCGCGCTTTGGGTCATGCTCGCTCCCAGAGACCGAGGCCGCCGCGCGCGAGACGCTGCTGCTGCCACTCTACGCGAGCATGAGCGAAGCCGAACAGGATCGCGTGCTGGCGGCGCTGCGCGCCGCGCTGGACGCCGATTAGCCTCGCGTATGTGCCCGTCGCGCTACGCGCCCGCCGAGACGGCGGCGGGACAGGCGCCTATTTCCCCCTTCCCCCTAGTGGAAGGGGCTGAGGGTGAGGTCACGATGGTGAAAATGATGGTCAAGCGCGTGCTCTCGCCTTTGCTCGACCCTCTTGGCAACGCGCTCTTCCTTTCATGGGCAGGCGACCTAGGTCAGGCGCACCGCCACGGCCCCCGCACGGCGAAGCGCGTCGCCCTGACCTTCGATGATGGACCGGTGTTAGGGGGCACCGAGCAGGTACTGGACGCCCTGGCTGAATTCGGCGTGCCCGGCACCTTCTTCTGCATTGGCGCGAACGTTCGTCAGCATCCAGAGATCGTGCGGCGAGCGGTCGCGGCGGGGCACGCCATCGGCGCGCACTCGATGCACCACAGCCGTCTCGCTACCGTCTCGCCCACCGATGCCCACCACATCGAGGCCTGCGTGGCGGCGCTCCAGGACGTGCTAGGGCGCGTGCCCGCCCTCTACCGCCCGCCGTGGGGCTGGCTGACGCCGTGGGAGGTCGCGCGCCTGCGGCGGCGTGGCTTGGCCGTGATCCGCTGGGATATCGAGACGCCGGACTGGCGGACGCCATGCCCGCCAGGCGACCAGATGGCCCAGTGGGCACTGCCGCGTGTCCGTCCGGGCACCATCGTCGTCTTTCATGATGGGATGACGCACGCGGACACCCACCCCAAACCGGAGACGGCCCGCGCCGTGCGGCAGCTCGTGCCAGCGCTGCGGGCGCAGGGGTATGAGTTCGTGACGATTCCCACCTTGCTCAATATTCCCGCCTATCAGGATGAAGAGAGGATATAGCCGCATGGCACTCGTCTCGGTGATCATTCCCACGCACGACCGCTCGAGCCTGCTCCGTGAAGCCATCGAGAGCGTGCTGGCGGTACGGCGCGAGGGCTTTGAGGTGGAGATCATCGTCTCGGATGATGGCTCGACCGACGAGACGCCCGCCGTGGCCCATGACTATCCAGTGCGCTACCTGCGCGCCGAGCGCGCGGCGGGCGCGGCGGCGGCACGCAACGCGGCGCTAGCGGTAGCGCGTGGCGATTTCATCGCCTTCCTCGATGATGACGATCTCTGGCTGCCCCAGAACATCACGCCCCAGTTGCGCGCCTTCGCTGAGCACCCTGAGTATGGCGCGGTGCATGGGCAGGTCCTTCTGACCGATGAGCGCCGTGTGCCCTATGGCAAGGTGGAGACGGCGGCGGGCGCATCATCGGGGTGGCTCTTCGATGAGCTATTGCGCTACTGGCCACAGCTCGGCTCGGTCGTTGTGCGCGCGTCGGTCGCGCGCGCCGTCGGTGGGTTCGATCCGGATCTCCGCTCGGAGGAGGAATGGGATTGGCTGCTGCGCATCGCCCGGAGCTATCCCATTGGGCGCGTGGCTGAGACCGTGGTGCTCTTCCGCCAACGCGGCTCCGGGGAGGATGCTGATCTGCTGTGGCGGCGCATGCCCGCCACGCTGGCGGTCTTTCGCCGCCAGACGCGTGCCGTCAGCCCCGCCCAGCGCCTGCGCTACGCGCGGGTGCTGTGGGCGCACCGTGGCTGGTATGCCACCGAGTTCCTGCGCTGTGCCCGCCAGCAGGCCCGCCAGGGAGCGCGCGGACAGGCGATCCGCTCGGTGGGCTACGCGCTGCGTGCCTCACTGCCCCATACCGCCGCCGCGCTGGCCCGGCCGCGCCGCGCTGGGAGCGCGTCATGAACGACGGAGCCACACCGGTCGTCGCCCGCGCGCGTCGTATCGTCATTGCCAACTATAGCGGCTACATCCTCGGCGATGATGCCATCTTCGAGGCATTGCTGGCCATGCTCCGGCGCGCGTATGGGCCAAGCGTCGCCTTCGATGCGCTCACCGCGCTGCCTGAGCGCACACGCGCACGCTATCCTGTTGGCGAGGCCGAGCACATCTACGACTACCTGGGCACCGCGCGGACGCGCGGTCGGGTGTGGCGCATGCTGGCCCGCGCCGACCTGCTGGTGATTGGTGGTGGCGATCTCCTAGAGGGGCAGCGGGCACTCCTCGTGTTGGTGGCGCTCGCCAGCCTGCTTGGCACGCCCGTCGTGCTCGCGGGTATCGGTGTGCTGAGGCCAGAGACGGCGCGGCGGCGGCACCTGTTGCGGTGGACCGCTCGCCGCGCGAGCCTCATCGCCGTGCGCGATGCTGAATCGGCGCGGCTGCTGGGCGAGGTGGGTGTGCGCCAGCCCGCTCCGCGCGTGCTGCCCGATCTCGCCGTCGGCCTGGAGCCGCCCGCTCCTGGGCTGGCGCGGGCGCTGCTGGCGGCAGAGGGGCTGGACCTGTCACGCCCATACATCGCCCTGAACCTGCGCGTGCCCGACCCTGGCCAATATGGCATGCGCTGGGGCGAGGAGGAGTACGCGGCGGTAGCGCACGCTTGTCGCGTGCTGCTGGACCGTGAGGCATGCGACGTGATCGCCGTCCCGATGGTGCGCGCGGCCACCATGCCCGCGACGGAGGCGATGGCGGATGACCAACTGCTGTATCACCTGACCGAACGCATCGCGCGCCCGGGGCGCGTCCATGTCTTGCGCGGCGACTATCGCCCGATGGAGGTCGCCGCGCTCCTGGGTGGCGCGCGCGTGGCCGTAGGCATGCGCCTGCACTTCTTGCTGCTGGCCGCGGCGAGCGGCGTTCCCATCGTGGCGCTGAGTTACGCGCCCAAGGTCCAGGCGTTTATGGAAAGGGTGGGGCTTGAGCACGTCTGCCTCGAGATGTCGGGGATCACGCCATTCGCGTTGGAGCGCGGGATCAGCACCGCGCTGACCGAGTGCGCCATCATCACCTCGCGGCTAGCCGCGTGGTACGCTGAGGCGCATGACCAGCTTCAATCCCTAGAGCGCGAGTTCGCGGCACTGGCCTATACGCGGCCAGCGGGGCACATCCGCCGTGGCGCTGGCCTACCGCTCGGTGCGCCGTTGCGCGCGGCTCTCGCGCTCTCTAGCCATAGAAAGGGATACCACCCATGAGCATACGAGCGACCCGAGCGACCCGCACGCTGCCAGCGGAGATGGCGCCCGACCACAACGAAGCGCTGCTCGCGCAGTGGCGTGAGAGCCTGCTGGTGGATGGCTATACCGACCCGCAGGCATCCGCGCTGCATGAACTGGCGCTCTATTTTCAGATGACGCCGGAGGAAGCCCGTGCCCGCTGCCTACACTGGGAGCGCGATTCGGTGGCTGAGTGGGAGGCCGCGCCCCGTGACACGCCAGAAGGGCTGCTGGACTTCTACCGCACGCAGCAGAGTTGGATCTTCGACACCGTCTGGTATCATGCGTTGCAATGCACGGGCGAGATGCCACCAGAGAGCGTCATGATCGCGCAGCGGCTCGGCGCGTTTCCCCCTGGTGATCATCTGGATTTTGGCGCTGGCCCTGGCGGCACCAGCCTCTTCTTCTCTCGCCTGGGCTGGCGGGTGGCCCTGGCCGATATCTCCACCACCTTGCAAGATTTCGCCCGCTGGCGGCTGGAGCGACGTGGCATCGCCGCACGCTACTACGACACGAGCCACGAGGCGCTCCCCGATGAGGCGTTCGACCTGATTACCGCGTGCGATGTGATGGTCCACGTGCCCGATCCCGCCGCGACGTTGGCCCAACTGCATCGTGCGCTGCGCCCCGGCGGCTTGCTCTTCTTTAACGTAGATGCGCGGCCACGGTCCAGCCGCGAGACGCAATGGCATCTCTATCCCTATGCCTATCCAGTGTTGCGCCCAGTGCGGCGGCTGGGCTTCGCTCGCGAGCCGAAGCTGGAGTTCTTCCACGTCTATCGTAAACTGCCAACGAACGGAATGGTGCGTGCGGGGGCGGTGGGCGCCTACGACCTGTGCCGCTATAATCGGGCCGTCTCCACGGTGGGGACGCTGGCCCGGGCGGTGCGAGCGCGACTGGGCACCACCTAGCCTAGCGTCACCCTGGTCGCCGCGCCATACGGCTGTGGGTACCTGTATCCGTGGGCCATCGCGAATCGTTTTACTGTATAGTGGCATGGCACCGAGGCCAGTCGCCCTGCGGAAGACGAATGGAAGTACGCGATGACAGAAGCCGTATTGGAGGGGCCTATAGCGCGCGTGCGGGCGCGTGCGAGGGTGCGCGGGCGGACACGCGATACGAGTGCGCGGTTGCGCGTGCTGCTCGCCACCAACAGCGTCGCGATAGGAGGCATGGAGAAGCACGTAGAGTTGCTGGCCCGCGACCTCGACCGCTCCGCCGTGGAGGTGTATGCCGCCTGCCCGCGCTGGGAACCGGTGGCGCCGTGGGTCAGCGTACTGACGGGGCTGGTGGCGGAGTGCGCTCTCCTCACGCCGGATCGCCGCTATGGCTGGCTCGCGATGGCCCGCGAGACCTTCCGCTTCCAGCGGCAACTGCGGCGCTGGCGCATCCAGGTGATGCATCTGCACCTGACCACCTTCGAAGGCGGCATGTGGGCCTTACTTGCGGCCCGGCTTGCTGGCGTGCGCACGGTGATCTGCACGGAGCATCTCGCGCCAGAGCGCCCGCTCCCCTGGATGCGGCGCCTGCGCCACGACCTCTTCACCTGTGGCCTCGATGCCCTAGTCTGCGTCTCCTCGCTGAACTGGCGGGAGCGCGCGCGCCACCTCTACACCCCCGCGGCCCGGGTTCGCGCCGTCAACAATGGCATTGATGTCGAGCGCTTCGAGCCATCGTCCGCGGCTGAGTGCGCGGCGCTACGCGCACAACTGGGCATTCCCGCGGGCGCGCCGGTGGTGGGCAGCGCCGTCCGCTTTGTCGCGGAGAAGGGCCTTGACTACCTCATCGCCGCTATGCCGCGCGTGCTGGCCGCCGCGCCCGATGCCTACCTGCTGCTGGCGGGCGATGGCCCACTGAAGCGTGACCTAGAGCGCCAAGCGGAGGCGCTGGGCATCCGCGACCGCGTGATCTTCGCCGGGTTCCAGCCCGACCCACGCCCCTACGTCAGCCTGATGGATGTCTTCGTGCTGCCCGTCCCCTTTGGCTCCGCCTCCATCGGTCTGCTAGAGGCGATGGCACTGCGCCGCGCGGTGATCGTCACCTTCGGCGGTGAGGATGAAGCGGTGATTGATGGCGAGACCGGCCTCTGGGTGCCGCCCCGTGACCCTGAGGCGCTGGCGGCGGCGATTGTGCGTGTCACACTGGATGCCGATGAGCGCGCCGCGTTGGGCACACGCGCGCGCCAGCGTATCGAGGCCGCATTCTCTTCGCGGCGCGTGGCCGCCGACCTGCTGACAATCTATCAGCGTGGCGTATCCACCCGCTCACCTCGCGCGTGACCCCTCGCCTCTGTCGCCGTCCCACGCCTTTCCCCGGAGTTCCTCATGCGTGGCGAAAGCGCAGTGAAGAGCCTCCTGCGATATCTCCCGCGATATCCCATCTTCCCCATACAGCACGACGCGGAAGCGAGAGCCACCGCGCGGCGAGTCTTCGCACCCATCCAGACGCGCAAGACGGCCGCATGCCTCGCCTCGTGATGGCGCCCCTAGACCGTGCGGCGCGGGCGGCGGCGTGGGCGGTGCGGCGGCGCCGACCGATCAGGTGCCGCGCTGGTGCTGATTGGCGGTTCGCGCTGGGATGAGCCGAGCCGCGGCATCGCGTTGTTGGCGCCATGAGCGGCGGTGGCGCCATCCATCTCCTCGCTACCGGCCACGCCATGTCTCTCACCCAGGCCAGTGGTGCCGTTGGCGTCGCCAGAGATCGGCGGCGGGTGCTGCTCGCTCTGGGCGCTGGGGCTGTGGGTATGGTGGGTCTCCCGTGTGCGCACGGGCACAATCCGTGGGCGCACCTCGCGCGCCAGATCCTCAAAGGGTCGGCTGCGCTGGATCTTCTCCTCGATCCGCTCCTGCACCTGGAAGAGTGGGTGCGTGCTGGTGAGGCGATCATAGAAAGTCTCGAAGATGGCATAGCCAATGGCCACGATGGGGGCCGCGAAGAACGCGCCCCAGATGCCCCCCTCTTTCGCGCCCAGCAGCAACGCCGCGAAGAGAATGATCGGGTCCATACCCAGGTGGTGCCCATAGACGCGCGGCGCGATCAGATTCAGCACGACATGCTGGGCCGCTCCCAGCAGAAAGATCAGCAGCACCAGCTTGAAGATCAGCGCGTCTGGCGGCGTCTGGATGATCACCAGCAGCGCTGGCGGCACGATCGCCAGGAACGCGCCAAGGAACGGCAGCAGCATGAACGCCCCCGCCAGAAACGCCGCCAAGAAGGCCCCACCCACCTCCGAGCTTGGCTGCACCCCGCGAATGATCCCCGTGACAATCCACGTCATCAGCGCATATATTCCCGC
>JADMIN010000013.1 GCA_015478575.1 Ktedonobacterales bacterium
AAACACCCGCCTGACGGGCGCCCACCTAGAGGGCGCTACCCTCCGCGCGGCGCGGATGCGCGATGTAAACCTGACACGAGCCGCCCTACAAGAAGCGGACCTGCGCGAGGCCCACTTGGAGGGCGCGGACCTGCGCGACGCGACCCTCACCAGCGCCCAACTGGCCAACGCACACCTGGAAGGCGCGGATCTGTATGGCGCCGATCTGAACAAGGCGTTCCTGAGCGGGGCGTTCCTGCATGACACACAACTGGTGAGCGCCACGTTGCGCGACGCGACCCTCCAGAAAATACAGGCCGTGGGGGCCAACTTCCGCGAGGCGGACCTGACGGGAGCGGATCTGCGTGGCTCAGACCTCACCACGGCGGATTTCAGCGCCGCGCAGCTCGAAGACGCCATACTCAGCGAGGCCCAACTAGACGGCGCCGACTGCCACGAGGCCAACCTGCGACGGGCCAAGTGCGCGGGTGCGCGGATGGGGGGGTGCCGCCTGGATAAAGCCAGGCTCGAAGGCGCGAGCCTCCAAGGCGCGACGCTGGGGCGGGCCGATCTCCGCCGCGCGGTCCTCGATGCCGAGACCGACCTCACTGAGACGCGGATGCACGATGACCAGGGCATTGGCCCCTGGCTGGCGGATGTGCGCTGGGGCGGCGTCAATCTCGCGGTGGTGCGCTGGAAGACCCTCAAGATGCTGGCGGATGAGGAATGCACCTCTGTGCCAACATATGAGGGTGCCCCCAAGGAGCGCGCGCGGTGGCTGGATGAGCTGGAGTGCGCGATGCGGGCCAATCGGCAGCTCGCGCTGGCCTTGCAGCAGGAGGGTATGGAAGAGGAGGCGGTCTCCTTCACCGGCCACACGCAGGACCTGCAACGCACGTTATATTGGCGTCGCGGCGAGTATACGCAGTACTGCTCTTCACTCTTCCTCGATACTATGGCCCGCTGGCTAGCTGGCTATGGCTATCGGCCGCTGCGCAGTGTCACCATCTATATCCTAGCGGTCCTGGGCTTCGCCGCCCTCTACTTTGGCATCGGGCAGCTCACCACGCCGCATCTCTCGGTGCTGGCGTCGCTCATCTTCAGCCTGACCTCGTTCCACGGGCGTGGCTTCTTCCCTGCCCCCGAACGCGCCAACTTGGATTCTCCGTTGGTGGTCGTCGCGGCGGTGGAGGCGGTGGTTGGGCTGATTGTCGAGATCACCTTCATCGCGGTCTTCACCAAGCGCTTCTTCTTCGGGCGCTAGCCATCGCGCCCGCCAACGCGGTGGGTAGCGGGATGCTCTACGTGCGGCGTCTTCGTCATGCGGCGTCTTCGTCATGCGGCCTCTTCGCCGCGAACGCCGGAGGGCCGAGAGAGGGCACGACACTCCGGCCAACGTGGATGGAGGGCATCCACGCCGTCCCGCGCGCGAGGGTGCGCGCGACGCCAGGGTTGCTGCGCGCGGGTCCGTGCGTCCAGTCGGTTCCCCAGCCGCTGGATGCCGGTGGTGGTTGCCCCGCCGATGTGCTGAGTATAGAACATTTGTTCTGCTCTCGTCAAGCGGGAAGAATGGGCTAGTGGCGCACACCTGTTCTGTCAAGTGGAGCGGGCGGGGGAGGCGCACGGGAAGGCGGAGACACCAGCGCCCCATGCCCTCGCTCGCCTCCGCGTGGTATAGTCCCCGGTGGAATGCGGCATGGCACGAGCGCAACACGAGAGCAGGAGGCGCGCACATGAGCGGGGCACAGACCACGGCGGGGCAGGGGCAGCCCCTCACGGACCTGCGGGGTCAGGTGGCGATCGTCACGGGAGCCAGCAGCGGCATCGGCGAGGCCGTCGCGGAGGCGCTGGCCGCGCGGGGCGCGCGTGTCACGCTGGCCGCCCGCCGCGAGGAGCGCCTGCGCGCGCTGGCGGAGCGGCTGGAAGGCGCGGGCCACAGCGAGACGCTGACCGTGCGCTGCGACGTGCGCCAACCGGTGGACGTGCGGGCGATGGTCCAGCGGACAGTAGAGCGGTGGGGCCAGCTCGACATCCTCGTGGCCAACGCGGGTTTTGGCTGGCGCGGCCCATTGGTGGATGGCGACCCCCAGCGCTGGAAAGATATGCTCGACACCAACGTCTACGGGCTGCTGCTCACCTTGAAATATGGGGTGTCTCCGCTGCTGGAGCGCCAGCGCGGGCACGTCATTGTGCTCTCGTCGGTGGCGGGGCGCGTGGTGACAGCCGGGGGCAGCGCCTACTGCGGCAGCAAATTCGCCGCCAGCGCCATCGCTGAGGCGCTGCGCATGGAGGTCGGCTCACGGGGGGTGCGCGTGACCACCATCGAGCCGGGCGTGGTCATCTCCGAGTTCCAGCGCGTCGCCGAATATCCCCCAGAGATTCTGCCCAACATGCTCAAGGGTGCCGAGCCGCTCGTCCCCGCTGATATTGCCCGCGCGGTGGTCTACGCGCTGGAGCAGCCAGCGCACGTTGGCATCAGCGAACTGGTCATCCGCCCCACTGGCCAGACGTATCCCTAACGGGCGGCGCTACGGGCGGGCGGCGACGATCACGCTGACTTCGCTGCCCAGCAGCGCCGTGGCGCCGCCGCGCGGCACCTGATCCAGCACGCGGCCGGGTGGCTGACCCGGCACCGCGCGCTCCTCGCTCACCACCAGCCGCAGGCCCGCCGCCCGGGTATGCCCCGCGGCCACGACCAGCGAGGTGCCGCGCACGTCTGGCACGTCCGCCAGCATGCCGTTGAGCAGGGTGCCCATCCAGCGACGGAACTCCATGCGGCGGTAGCGGCGCGCCGTCCGCTCGGAGCGCGTCTCGGCGGCATCAATGCGCGTGAAGATGCGATCTTGGATGGCAAGGGGACGGGGCATGTAGTCCATTTCCAGGTCCTTGGCTCGCCCCGCCGTCTCGATATGGATGGTGCCGAAGCCGAGCATCTGGCCGATGGTCGGAATCTCCACCTGGATGTCTTGGATCTTCTTATAGGTGGCCTCCGCCGCGGACTCGGAGAACACATAGAAGTAGCGGTCGAGGTCAATTACGCGGTGCGTCGTCAGCACCAGCACGTCATCGGCGAAGTCGAGGTAGACACCCAGCGCCCAGATGCCACCCACGACCAGCCCCAGCACCAGAATCACCAGCGGTGAGGCGCCGACCTCCGCCCCGCCCCCTCTCCCCAGCAGGCCACCGAGCAGGAGGCCCCCCAGCGCCGTGGCGAAGGCGCCCCAGGCACGCATCAGATAGTTGAACCAGTGGCGGTGAATGCATTCCAGCACCACTTCGTTGGGCAACAGCTCAATAGGAATGTGCCGGTGGGCGCTGCGATGGGGGGCGGGTGGTGGCGGCGCGGGATGATCCTGTTCCTCGAAGCGCTCCATGACGGCACGCACCGCCGGGTTGCGCACCTCGACGGGCTGGGCCAGATGTTTGCTGCCACGGTTGAGTTGCGCGAGCTGAACCTGCAATGCCACCTGGCGTGGGTGATGCACGCCCGCGAAGATGACATCACTGGATTCCCCCGCGGTGGTGAAGTGGATATCGCCAATATCGAGCCAGGAGGCCAGGATATTCGACCGCAGCACGCGCACCTGTTGGATGCGGTCTAGCCCGCTCTGCCGCCGTACCTGATAGAGGAACCCGCGGTTGTCAACGATGCGCCAATCGGTCAGGATGTAGTAGCGGAAGAGCCAGGCGTTGAGATCATCGGCAATCCAGCGGGCACCGTGCAGCAACAGGAGCGCGATGACCGCGAGCCAGAGGAGGAGCGTTGGCACGCCAAAGAATTCCAGCAGACTGAACACGAAGTAAACGCCGAGCAGCACACAGAAGAGCAACAGCAGGCGCCACGACGACCCGATGTACCAGAGCGGATGCGGGCGCAGAATGAACTCCACCACCTCCTCCGCGCCCTGACCCTTGAAGGTGGGGCGATGCGGCTGGATAGCTGGCTGCCGCGCGCCGGGTTGTTGTCCACCCGGCGCTGGTGGCCACCGTTGTTGGACCATCGGCTCTTCACCCGCTCTCTTGGGCGGCTGGCGTCGTGCGAGGTACCCGCACGCGCCGCGACCACCCGCCGCCCAAGACGAGTGGCGGCGGGATGAGTATGCGATAGATCAGCATATCGCATTCCAGATCACGGACCAGCAGACGATCCCACCACACCCAGTGCTCGATAGGCGGCTCAGTGCAAGCCGCGTGCCAGCGAGAGCGCGGATGCTAGGGCGCGGGCGTCATCTCGGTGGGGATCATCGGCGTGATCGGTACGCTTGGCGGCTCGCCGTCCACGCTAGGCGGGTGGCCGCCGGGAAACTGGTCAGAGTGCTCGCGGCGCCACGTGCGCCAGATCGAGATGGAGAGCGCCTGCAAGATGCCCGCGACCGGCGCGGCGAAGAGGGCACCCCAGACACCGAACAGCTCCGCGCCCGTCACCAGCGCGATGAGCGAGATGGCGGGGTGCAGCCCCACCGCGTTGCCGACGATGCGCGGGCCGACGAAATCCGCCTCGATGACGTGGATGACGACGAAGTATGCCAACACCAGCAGCGCCGTGATAGGCCCTACCGTCAGCCCCACCAGCACGCACGCCACGCCAGAGACGAGCACCCCCAGGAACGGAATGAACTCCAGCACGAAGGCCAGCACGCCGAGCAGGACGGCATAGGGCACCTGGAGCACCTGCATGCCGATGCCAACTAACAAGCCCACCAGCAACGCCAACGTCACCTGCCCACGGATGTAGCCACCCAGTACGCGATTGAGCGTATCCACCACGAAGGTGACGCGATCCCGGTGATCAAGCGGCGCGCTGGTGCGCACCCAGCGATCCATGCGTGGCGCGTTGGCGACGAAGTAGACGCTGAGGACGGTGATCACGACAATATCAATCATGACGCTGGCGAAATCTCCGACCAGCGGCAGCAGTGCCCCAGCGATGTTCCGCGCCTGGGCGAGCACCTGTTGGCCGAGGTTGCTCAGTTGGTCGGGCGAGATGCCCACCTTATTCAGCAGATCCTGAAGCTGTGGGTTGTTGGTGCCGAGCAGGCTCTGGAGATACTGCGCCAGGGGCACCACTTGGCGCACGGCGGTATCAATGATGAGGTAGAGCAGCCCACTGAGCGTGGCGAAGAAGGCAAGATAGACGATGGTGATGGCGAGCACGCGCGGCAGCACCCGCGCCACCGCGTTCACCAGCGGCGAGAGGCCATACGCCAGCAGCACGGCAATCGCCAGCACGATCAGGGTGCCGATGACGTGTCCCGCCACCCACAGCAAGAAGGAAACGATAATCAGCCACGCCAGAACGGTCAGTGAAATGTCGCGCTGGTGTGCCCAATCCCGGTTGGGCTTCCGCTCGGCAGCGACGATAGGACGCGGTTCGCGTTCGAAGGACATATGGCGCCACCCCCTGTAGGCCCCAGCATGGGGCAAACATCCCAGAAGCCAGCGAGGCTCCGATCCCAGGTGATATAATACGTAGAGTGCCCGACCAGATACCACCACTTCCGGCCCGCACCACTCTGGAGAGAATGACCGCGCGTAGGCAGAGTGGCCACCTCCGCGCGCTGGTCACTCTACACACTGGTCACTATACGCATCAGGTGCGCCAAAAACCGCAGCGTTCCCTACTGGCTGTATGAGGATTCGCTGTCGCACGTTCGCGGGAGGACGCTACCTTCATGGATCTTGGCATCGTCAAGCCAGTCAGCATCGTCGAGCAGATGACTGGCGCCTATCTGGACTATTCGATGAGCGTCATCGTCAGCCGGGCATTGCCCGATGTGCGCGATGGCCTCAAACCCGTCCATCGGCGCGTGCTCTACGCCATGGAGCAGATGGGTCTCCAATCGAATAAATCATTCCGTAAGTGCGCCGGTATCGTCGGCGAGGTCCTCAAAGAATATCACCCCCATGGCGATGTCGCTGTCTATGATACGCTCGTGCGCCTTGCCCAGCCCTGGAATATGCGCTACCAACTGGTCTTGGGGCAAGGAAATTTTGGCTGCTTTACCGGCGATACAAAGATTTCGCTCTTTGATGACACCGACAAGAGTTTTGCCGAGCTTGCGCACCTGCCGCCGGATGAAGTATTCCCTGTCTACTCGGTGAATGCGCAGGGGCGCATTGTCGTGGGCGAGGGGCGCAATGCGCGTGTCACACGGCGCGACGCCGAGTTGGTCGAGGTCACGCTTGATAGCGGTCAGACCATTCGCTGCACCCCCGACCATCGCTTCATGCTGCGCGATGGCTCATATAAAGAAGCGCGGGCGCTCACGCCGAGCGATAGCCTCATGCCGGGCTATTGCGATATAGCCCCCGTCCGTGAGGGGATGAATAGCTACATTCGCGTGATGCGGCCGGCGACTGGCGAGTATGAGTTCGCGCATCATCTCGCGGCGAACCCGCGGCTCATGACGGAACTCGCGCAGCGATCAGCGCAAGCACCACGCACCAAGTGGAGCGATGGAGGAGCACATCAGCGCCAGGTGATGCGCCAAAAGGTCGCGGGATACGTTTCTGGGCTGCTGGTTGATCTAGCGGACGCGCACCTGACGCCAGAGCTATACGACGCTCATCGCCATAGCAACTGGATTCCACGGTGGGCGAAGGCTTCCCAGTACTTCGAGAGCGTTGATGGGCCTGTGGAAGTCGCCACTCATTACAATCACCGTGTCGTGTCGGTTCGGTGGCTCACTGAGCGCGAGGATGTGTACGACATCACAGTAGATGAGCACCATAACTTCTTGCTCGCTGGTGGTGTCTTCGTCCACAATTCGATTGACGATGACCCGGCGGCGGCGATGCGCTACACCGAGGCCAAGATGTCGGCCATCGCGGCGGAGTTGCTGGCCGACATTGACCGCGACACGGTAGATTTCAAGGACAACTACGACGGCCATAGCAAAGAGCCGACCGTACTGCCCGCGCGGCTGCCCAACCTGTTGCTCAATGGCGCGGCGGGCATCGCCGTAGGCATGGCGACGAACATTCCCCCACATAACCTGCGCGAGGTCTGTGATGGCATCACCTACCTGATTGATCACCCCGACGCGACCGGCGAGGACGTGAGCCGCATCATCCGCGGGCCAGACTTCCCCACCGGCGGCATCATCCAGGGGCGCGAAGGCATCCGCAGCGCCTATAGCACTGGGCGTGGGCGCATCATCATCCGCGCCAAGGCGCACACCGAGGATACCGAGCGCGGCAAGGTCAGCATCATCGTCACCGAGTTGCCCTACCAGGTCAACAAGGCCGACCTGGTCAAGAAGATCAGTGAGCTGGCCCGCGACAAGAAGATTGACGGCATCACTGACGTGCGCGATGAGTCAGATCGCCAGGGCATCCGCGTGGTGATCGAGTTGCGCCGCGACGCGCGCCACATTAGCGTGCTCAACCAACTCTTCAAGTACACCACGATGCAGACGACCTTCGGCGCCAACGTGCTGGCGCTGGTGGATGGTCAGCCGCGCGTGCTGACGCTCAAGGCGATCTTGCAGCACTACATCACCTATCGCGAATCGGTCATCAGCCGGCGGACGCGCCATGACCTGGCCAAAGCCGAGGCGCGCCAGCACATCCTCGAAGGCCTGACCACCGCGCTCGACAATCTGGACGCGGTGATCGAGACCATCCGCCGGTCACAGAACCGCGAGACCGCTTCCACCAACCTGCGGACGCGCTTCAAACTCACTGAGGAACAGGCCAAGGCCATCCTCGACATGCAGCTTGGCCGCTTGGCCGCGCTGGAGCGGCGCCGCATCACTGATGAACTGGCCGAGGTGGCGACAAGCATCGCGCATCTGCGCAAGATTCTCGCGGATGTCGGCGAGGTACGGGCGCTCATCAAGCAGGACCTGGCCGAGTTGAAGGAGAAATATGGCGACCCACGGCGCACGGAGATCGTGGATACTGAGGCCTCCGACTTCACCGAGGAGGACCTCATTCCCAATGATGAAGTCGTCGTGACCCTCACGCAAAAAGGCTACATCAAGCGTATCGGCACGGGAGCCTATCGCGCGCAGCGCCGTGGCGGCAAAGGCTCGCGCGGCATGACGACGCACGAAGATGACGCGGTGGCGCATCTGCTCTGCACGCGCGCACATGACTCGCTGCTCTTCTTCACCAACAAGGGGCGCGTCTTCCAGCTCAAGGCCTATGCGTTGCCGGACGTGGGGCGCGCGGCCAAGGGCGACCACATCCGCAACCTGATCGGCATCGAGCAGCAAGAGACGGTCACGGCGCTGGTCGCGGTGCCGAAGTTCGTCGCGCGCGACTTCATGGTGATGGCGACGCGGCGCGGCGAGGTCAAGAAGACCAGTTTGGATGAATTCGCGGTGGTGCGCAGCCTGGGCCTGATCGCGATGGACCTGGAGCCGGGGGACGAGTTGATCGGCGCGCGGCTGGTCCGTGCGGACGATCACGTGCTGCTCATCACCGAGCGCGGGCAAGCGATTCGCTTCGCGGTGCAGGAGCTGCGCGCGGCCTCGCGTACCAGCGGTGGTGTGCGCGGCATCCGGCTAGATGAGCAGGACCGCCTAATGGCGCTCTGCGTCGCCATTCCCGGCTCGGAACTGCTCGTGGTGACGGCGAACGGCTATGGCAAGCGCACTCCCATAGACGAGTACCCGGCGCACGGGCGCGGCGGCGGCGGTATCATCACCGCGCGACTGACCGACAAGACTGGCTCGCTCGCGGCGGCGCGCATCCTGACGGAAGAGGACCGTGATCTGATGATCATCTCGGCGGATGGCACGGCGATCCGCACGGACTGGCACAGCGTGGCGCAGAGCGGGCGCCCGACGCAGGGCGTGCGCCTGATCAACGTCACCCGCGGCGACCACGTGGTGGCCATTACCACGATGGCGGGCGACGAGGACGAGGCCAGCGCCGATGTCGCCTTCGAGGGCGATGACGAGGAGGGCGACGAGGCGTAGCATAGGCAGCCGTCGGCGCGTGGCCGCGGAGTCTCCTCACGTTCCAGCGAGCGTGGGGCTTCCACCGCCACCGCCGAGCGGATGCCATTCGCTACTTCACGAGAGGTGCGGGGAACCCAAGCTGTGTCGCCAGATTTCTGACGTGCGCGCGTGTGCGATCGCGCTGCCGCGCGCGCACGTAGTAGACGACGAACACGAGCAGCGCCGCCACAAACACCGGGACATCCACGACGAAGCCACGGATGACCACTGGGCCAAGGGAGAGATGCACCTGAAGCAAACCGTCGAAGCCGTGCGTGTAATAGAAGAGCAACTCGGTCGCGGCGCCGAGCGAGAAACTGCCCATCAGGGCGATGATCGAGCCAGTGAAGAAGGTCGTGCCACTGGATCGCTTGCCCATCACTGGCAGCGTATCGAGCCGCCAACGGATGAGTGAGCCAAGCTGGGGCATCTGCTCGCGCAACTGCTGGATGTAGAACTCCTTGATGATATCCATCGTGATCAGGGCATCGTGGTATTTCTCCGTCAGGTTGATGAGCCGTGCGAAGAAGCCGAAGCTCAAGGCAAAGGCGAGCACCAGCCCCACGATGACCGCCAACAGCGGCCCAATCACGTTCGCGGCGAAGGCCGCGCTGACCGAGACCCCCATACCGGTGACGATGACGCCAGTGAGAAGTAGGTAGAGATTGAGCAGATCCGTGCGGCCTTGATTGGCCTGAAAAGCCATCGCGCTCGCATGCCCAAACTCTGACATGAGCAGGCTCTCTCCTTTGAGGTAGGTGCTGCCGGTCTCCTGTGACGCCGTGGCCGTGAGCGTCTGGAAGGTCGCCAGATCGAGATGTGGAAACGGTGGATTCGTTGGATTCATGTCTCTCTCCTCCTCTTCCCCTTACGCCCATGCGAAGAGCCGACACAGCAGTCGGCGCGACAATCGAGCGGAACACCCGTTGTCAGGGAGCATGGCCGTTCTCCTTCTCGGATGCGGCAAGCATACATGATCACAGGCGTGCTGTCAATGTGTCCGGCTGATTCTACGTAGTCGCGTCTACCGACCTCGTCTACGCAAGAGGACGTATCTCACCGCACGCTCAGCCGCGCGGTGGAGGCGTGCCACACGGTGGGCGCTGAAGCCAGGCGAGCGCGCGATTTCAGGCGCGGGTGGAGCCACTCGCGCCGGAGCCACTCGCGCCGGAGTCACTCGCGCCGGAGCCACTCGCGCCGGAGTTGTCAGCCTGGCCTTCGGTCAGCGCGCGGGCGGCGGCGTCGCTGGCGGTCTGGATAGTGGCATGGATGTGGGCGATTTCCGCCTCGATGGCGGCGAGATCGCCTGACATGGGCGCCTCGGTGGATGGAGGGGCGAGCAGTTCAGCACGGCGCGCCTCCAACTCGGCTAGGCGCGCGTGGGCGTCGGCCACGCCACGGGTGACGAGCAGCGCCTCCAGTTCGCTCTGGGCGCGCCGCCGCAGCATGTCGAGGTGGCGCAGCGTCATCTCCTGTTGGTCGGCGTGCTCCTCCACCTCCGCGAGGGCCGAGAGCGCGCTGGCCACGCTAGCATTCGAGCGCACCGCGAAATCTACCATGCGGGTGAGCTGGCCGCGCAACTGCTCGCGTGCCTCCTGAGCCTGCTGCCGGCGCGCGTTGATCTCCACGAGCAGCAAGCGGAGCACCGCTACCCGGCGATCTATCTCCCGCATCACGCTCCCCCTCTTTGTGTTGCTGAGAGAGGCCCCCCCGCACTATCATCTTCTGTGGGTATTGTATTGCACTTGTCACAGCGGAAGGCAGCGCATTCTCTATGATTCGCCATGAGATCATCTTGCGCATCCGACCCGAAGTCAACCGGGAAGTCATCGAGAGCACCATGCAAGAGGTGCGTCACCTGCTCAGGAATATTCCCGGTGTAGAGCGCGTGCGCAGCGGCATCAACAATGCGCCCGCCTATCGCCATGCGCTGGTCGCCGTGGACCTCTCCGACGAGCTTGCCTTGCACCGCTTTGGCCGCCACCCCCAGCATGCCCGCGCGGTTCGCCTCGTCAGTCGCATGGCCGAATCCTCCGCGGTAGGCAGCTATCTCATCAGCTCAGAGCGACGCGGCTAGGGGCCGCTCCCGGCCCCGCGGCGAGCGGGGCCGGGATGAGACGCCATACGATCACGACCCATCCTCACGACCCATCCTCACGACCCATCCTCACGACCCATCCTCACGCCCGCTATCCCGCCTCCGCCGCGATCCTCCCCCCACGCACCCGATACATCCGCGCGCGTGCTCGTGCCTCTTCTGGCAGATCCGTCGCGTCCGTGATCGTCAGCAGCACTTGCTCCAGATCGCGCACCGCCGCCAGCAGGTCTGCCCGGCGGCGGGCATCCAGCTCGCTCAAGACATCGTCCAGCAGCAGGATGGGCTGGTCGCCCGTCTCCGACTCGATATAGGCCAACTCGGCCAGCTTGAGCGCGAGCGCGACCGAACGTTGCTGGCCGCGTGAGCCATAGGTCGCCAGATCAACATCGCCCGCGAGAAAGGCCAGCTCATCGCGGTGGGGACCGAGCACGTTGGCACCCTGGGCGATCTCGCGCTGCCGCAGGTGCGCCAGCCGTTCCACCAGATCCGCGACGACCACGGCCTCATCTCCGACGAGCGGCCCTGTATATGATGGGCGGTAGATCAGCCGTAGCGGGCCTTCACGCGCGGGGGCGGCCTCTGTGCCGATCGCGTGTGCGGCATCCTCGGTTGGGGCGCCTGCCTCCTCCGTGTCCGCCTCCTCCGTGTCCGCCTCCTCCGTGTCTGTCTCCTCCTCGCCAGCGAGCGCGGTGTAGAGGCGGGCGGCAGGCTCCTGCGCGCGGGCGATGAAGCTGGCGCGCGCGCGCATGATGGGCACGGCCAAGCGCGCGAGTTGGTCATCCCAATAGGCGAGCGCGTGGGCATCCTCCTCACGCTCGCGGATGCGTCGGAGCAGGGCGGCACGTTGGGTCAGCACGCGGTGATACTGGCTGAGGGCACGGCAATAGGGAGGATGGACCTGACAGAGGGTCATGTCGAGAAAGCGACGCCGCTCAGTGGGTGGCCCGATGACGAGATCGAGGTGGGTGGGGGCGAAGATCACAACCGTGACCTGGCCCAGCAGGTCTATCGCGCGGCGCGGCGTGCCGTTGACACGGACGCGCTTGCGGAAGAGCGCGGCGGGGAGCGCCGGAGCGGCGGGGAGCGCCGGAGCGGCGGGGAGCGGGAGCGCCGGGGCGCCTGTGCCTGGCGGACTGGTATCGGTGATGACGACCTCGACATCCAGGCTCTCACCACGGCGGGCCACGGCCACCTCCACCCGCGCGAAGTGGCCAGGGGCGCTCCAGCGCACCACTTCACGCTCGCTGGTGGTGCGGAAGGACCGGCTGGTGGCGGCGATACTGACGGCCTCTAGCACGTTGGATTTGCCCTGGGCATTGCGCCCCCGGAAGACCAGCAGCCCACCAGGCAGTGCCAGATCCAGTTCGCGGTAGTTGCGGAAGTCGGTCAGACGCAGCCGCTCGATTCGCATGAGACATCCTCCTCTGGCGGCGTAGATGCGCCGGTCCGCTGGCCCCGCACCGGGGTCGGGGCGTGCGTCACACACACGTCGTTGGCCCTGATTGTGCTAGCATGAAAGAACTGTCACCGCTATTGCGCACAACACGGACCGAGATGCCGCTTTTCTGAAGAAACTGTCATCTCATCCGTGCGCTTTGTCATGTGCCTGACACACCCTACAGGATATACTACTGAACGTGACCACGGGAAGTGACGCGGAAGTGGTAGGGCGGTTGCGCGGGTCGGCGGCGAGTGCGGGGATGCGGGGATAGGTGGCGCCGTAACGATTGCGCGACGTGGTCGCACAGCAAAGGCCCTTCGTGGAGGCGAGCAGAATGCCCTCTACGGGGGCTTTTTGCTGTGCTCTGCGCGGCGGGCCTTCCCGGCGCACCCTTCCGCGAGCCGTGGCGTTGGGTCGTCCTGCGCTCGCCAGACGCCGCATACGACACTACCACAGCCGATCGCGGCATGGTTCCCGGCGCGTCGGCCAGTTCCCGCCGCGGGCTACGCCTCCTCCACCCGCGCGCCGAGCCGCGTGAGGTCGTCGAAGAAGGTCGGATAGCTCTTGGCCACCGCCTCCGCGCCGCTGATGAACAGGCCAGCGCGGCTGCGCAGCGCCGCCACCGCCAGCGCCTGCACCAGCCGGTGATCGTCGTGGCCCTCCACTTCCGCGCCACCGGCGATGCCCTCGGGCTGGCCACACACGGCAATGGCGTCGGGCAGCGGCTCCGCGTCGCCGCCCGCGTGCCGCAACTCGGCGCAGAGGTCGCCGATGCGGTCGCTCTCCTTGAGTCGCAGGGTGGCGACGTTCTCGAAACGGCTCCGCCCCGTGGCGAAGCACGCCGCCGCCGCCAGCGCCGGTATGCTATCTATCAGCGCGTCGCCATCTATCACCGCGCCTTGGAGGTCCGCCACCGCCAGCGTCAGCACGCTGCCCGGCGCGGTGCTGGCGCTCGTGCCGTCCACAGGGTCGCCGCTCGCGGTACCGCCGCCAGCAGCCGACTGCCACGCCAGTGGCGCGCCCAGCGCCGCCAGCGCCCCCAGCAGCGCCCGCGCATCCTCCGCGTCGGGCGCCAGCCCGGCCAGCCGCAACGGCGCCCGCAGCGCCAGTGCCGCCGCCAGCAGTGCCGCCGCCGATGGCGCGTCGCCGGGCACATCATAGACGCCAGCGCGGTAGCGCTGGCCACCTGGCACGCGGAAACGGCGCAGGTCTGGCGCGGCCTCCAGCGTGATGCCAGCGGCGGCCAAGACCCGCAGCGTCGCGCGGACGAGCGGCGTTGAGCGCAGGTCGCCCGACACCGTGATCTCCAGGCCGAGCGGCAGCAGCGGCGCCAGGTAGAGCAGCGCGCTCAGATACTGCGAACTGCGCGCGCCGGAGACGCTGACCGCGCCGCCGCGTGGCGGTCCGCCGCGCAGCGGTCCGCCGCGCAGCGTAATGGGCAGCAGCCCATCAGTTCCCTGCGCCTCCACTTGGAGGCCCAGCGTGGCGAGCGCGGTGAGCAGATCGCTATTGGGGCGGCGCCCTAGCGAGGCAGGATGGTCCGTCTCGAAGCGCACCGTCGGCAGCAGCGCGCCCAACCCCAGCAGCAGCCGCAGCACAGCGCCAGCATTGCCCATCGCCAGGACGCCGCCAGCGGGCACCTGTGGCCGACCGGCGACTCCGCGCACACGCAGCGCCCAGCCCGCGCCATCCGGCTCCCACTCCGCGCTGGCGCCGAGCGCGCGCAGCGCCCGCACCAGCACTGCCGTATCCTCGCTAATCGCCGGTCCGCGTACGAGGCTCTCGCCTTCGGCCAGCAGCGCGACGAGCAGGTAGCGCAGCGTGTAATACTTCGAGCCGGCGATGCGCAGCATGGTCCCCGCCGCATCCCGCGTGCCCAGCGTACCGGTCGCTGGGCCAGCGACGAAGACACGCCGTGATGGCTGGGGGGTGGGTGGCAGTGGCGACGGCTGGACCAGGGCGGGATCATCGTTCAGCGACATCGGGATTCCTTTGACGGCGGTGCGGTGTCACGAGCGGTAGCAGCTTCCCTCTATAGGTATTGTACGCCGCCAGAGGCGACAGTCGCGGAGCGTGAGCGGCACACACCGGCGCCCCTCTCAGTGGCCGCTGGGGCACATCGCCCACAGGATGGCATGGTATAGTAGGGGCGAAGCGCGGGGGTGCGCCTTCTCCGCGAGGCGCGCCCGCGGCGGGGAGCGTGGCAACGCTTCTCCACCGGGCCGATATACGTGGTGGCATGCCACATGGACGACGAGCGAAAGAGCATGGTGGGCATGAGCGCGATGCTCCTCGATGGCCGCGAGCTGGCGGCACGCCTGCGGGCGCGGCTCACCACCGAGGCGGCGCGCGTGGCGGATGAGCGTGGACGCCCCGCGAACCTCACGCTCGTCGGTGTCGGGGAGGATGCGACCGCGCGGCTCTATGCCGAGCAGGTGGCGCGTTCCGCCCGCCGCGTGGGCATGGAGTGTGTGTGGCGCGCGCTGCCCGCGACGACCACCGAGACGGCGCTACGCATGGAGATCGCGGCGCTGGGTGCCCGCGCCGATGTGGATGGCGTGGCGCTCTTGCTGCCACTGCCCGCGCGCATGCGCCAGCGGGTGGTGATGGAGGTGCTGCCGCCGGAGAAGGATGTGGACGGCTTGGGGCCGCGCAACGCCGGCCACCTGATGCTCGGCTTTCCCAGTTTTGTGCCGAGCACCGCCGACGCCGCGCTGGAGCTTCTGCGCGACGCGGGCATCGCGCTCCAAGGGCGGAGCGCGGTGGTGGTCGGGCGCAGCAACGTCGGCGGCAAGCCCGCGGCGCTGCTCTTCCTGCGCGAGAACGCCACCGTCACTCTCTGTCACTCACGCACGCCCGATCTGCCCGCCATGACGCGCCAAGCGGACATTCTCTTCACCAGCGTCGGGCGGGCGAACTGTATCACCGCGGAGATGGTCAAGCCGGGCGCGGTGGTGCTGGATGCGGGGATGAACGCGGTAGATGGGCGATTGGTCGGTGATGTCGCGTTCGACGCGGTGCGCGCGGTGGCTGGCTACCTCTCGCCCGTCCCCGGCGGCCTCGGCCCGCTCACCAACCTCATGCTCATCCGCCACACGCTGGTCGGGCCGAGCTAATGGCTGGACCGCGGCGCGGTCCGACGTGCGCTTGAGCGGGAGACCATCCAGCGAGAAGGAGGCGTACACCAGGAGGCGTACACCAGGAGGCGTACACCAGGAGGCGTACAC
>JADMIN010000014.1 GCA_015478575.1 Ktedonobacterales bacterium
GAACACGACTTGTCGAGGTAAGTGAGGGTTATGCTGCATTTCGAGAATTCGAAGACAGGAGCGGAAGTCCACCTGGGGCGCACCGGCGCCGGCTACTACGTCCAGGCAAGCCATCCGGACTTTTCGTTACCGTTCCGCAAGACCTATGAGTGGTACCAGCGCGACCTGGCCACTCGTGATTTCGAGTTGCTGCGCGCGGTCGTCGCGGGCGCGCGTGAGGAGCGAGAGCCAGTATTCGCCGAATAGGCCCCTCCTCTTCTCCCACAGTCCAGGCGTACAACGGCGTACACCCCCCACAGGGGGAAAGCCATAAAGAGCCTCCGTAGCGGCACACATGGGCAACCCCGCCAGCAGCACGCTGGCGGGGTTCCGCTTTCGGTGCTTCCTTCTCAGTAGCAATCAATCTCTGGTCCCCAGCCCTCGAGGCGGCGCTTGACCGCGCCAAGGAACTGTGCCGCCGTCAAGCCATCTAGCACGCGGTGATCGAAGGAGAGCGAGAGAAACATCATCTGACGGATGGCGATGGCGTCATCCACGACCACGGGACGTTTCACGACGCTATCCATCGTCAGGATGGCGGCGTTGGGTTGATTGATGATGGCCATCGAGAGGATGGTGCCGAAGACACCGGGGTTGTTGACTGTGAAAGTGGCGCCCTGGGTATCAGCGGGCATCAGCTTGCGTGAGCGCGCCCGACTGACCAGGTCGCTGACCGCGCGGGCGATGCCGGCGATGCTCAGGGTATCGGCGTTGCGGATGACGGGAACGATGAGGTTGTTCTCCAACGCGATGGACATGCCCACGTTGATGGCGTGGCGCAGCAGGATCTTGCCTTCCTCCGTCCACGACGCATTGACGTACGGATGTTCCCGGATCGCTTCAACGGTCGCCTTGATGGCGAAAGTTTGGTAGGAGATGCCGTAGCCTTCGCGTGCCTTGAAGGCCTCTTTGTGGCGCTCCAGCCAGCGGGCCAGGTTGGTCACGTCCACCTCGACGGAGGTCCAGGCGTGCGGCGAGGTGTGTTTGCTGCGCACCATATGTTCGGCGATGGCACGGCGCGCAGGCGTGGGAGTGATCACCTCATCACCAGCCAGCGGTGCGACAACGGGAGGGGCGGGCGCGGCGTAGGTGGGGGCGCTCAGCGGCGGCATGGCTACCGCGACCTGACCGGAGGCCCCGCGCTGCGCCACATGGGCCAGAATATCCTCTTTGCGCACGCGGCCACCCTCGCCGGTACCCTGAATGGCGTTCAGGTCTACGCCGTGCTCCTGCGCCATGCGCCGGGCCAGCGGCGAGATGCGCTCGGCTGTGGCGGTGGCATGCGGCAGCGGCGCGGAACTGGACATAGCCGCGCCGCCGTTGGGCGCGCCGCCGTTGGGCGCGCTAGGCGCCGCGCTCGCGCTAGAGCCATCGGCCCGCGACGCGCTGGGGCCGCCGCTCGCCTGACCCATCGTCGTGCTGGCGCCGGATGTGCTGGAGGGCGCGCTCGCGCCGTTGCCGCCGCTCTCTTCGATCTCCGCGATCTCCGCACCAACCTTCGCCGTCTCATCCTCACGGACCAGAATCCGCACGAGGCGCCCCGACACCGGCGAAGGTAGCTCGGCTGTCACCTTATCGGTCACAATCTCGACCAGTGACTCATCCTTCTTGACGCTGTCGCCTTCGTGCTTCAGCCAGCGGCCGATGGTGCCCTCGGAGACGGATTCGCCGAGTTGTGGCATCGTGATCTTGGTTGGCATACGTGCGCTCCCTTTGTGTCAGCACCGCTCTGTGCGTCTTTGTGCCCTCGTCTCTGCCCTCGTCTCAGGATAGACAGATACTATTGTACCGTATTCCGCCGAATTGGAGAACATTTTCCACCAGGCATGCTCCTTGAACGAAGACCACCGGCGGGAAACGCCAGAGAGGCGTGTTGGACGTATCTCGATGAAAGCGTAGACAGCGCGTCTCCTCGAGGAGGGCCTGGATGCGATTGGTCCATCAGCGGATGGCTGGCGAGTGGCTTGCCAAGCCGTGGCGCTCGTGGACGCTCATGAACATACAGGACGACACCTTACAGTAGGTGAAATTGACACGTTCGACAGGCATGGTTGAGGCTTTCGAGCGCGTCTGATACGATGCGGAAGGCAGTAATTGGCTCTGTTGAACGAAGGGAACACGGACGTGGCGATTCGCGTGGTGATCTTTGACATTGGCGGAATACTGGAAATTATCCCAGGGGGTGGCGATCCCACCATTCGGTTTCCCGAGATGATGGCCCGGTGGGAGACGCGCCTCGGCATGCCGCCGGGGGAACTTGGCAGGCAGATCAGAGAGATGGATGGGCGGCTCATAAGCGCTGGCAAGGATGGCGATATCGGCACATGCTCGGAAGCGGAATGGCGAGAGGAGCTACGGCTGGTCACTGGCTGGGATCAGCCACAAGTAGACGCCTTCATGGGAGACTTCTGGGATGTCTACTGTGGCCATCCCAATCCAGAGCTTGCCGCCTACTTGAGCGGCCTGCGCCCGCGCTACCAGACGGCGCTCCTCAGCAATAGCTTCGATGGCGCGCGTCGCGAGGAAGAGAAGCGCTATCACTTCAGCGAGATCGCCGACCTCATCATCTACTCGCATGAGGTAGGAGTGGCCAAGCCCGACCAGCGCATCTATGCGGCGGCCTGTGAGCGCCTAGAAGCCCGCCCAGAAGAGATCGTGTTCCTCGATGACGTCGAGCGCAATGTCGCCGCCGCGGCCGCATATGGTCTCCACGCCATTCTTTTCCGCGACAACGCGCAGGCCATCGCCGACATCCAGGCCCGCTTGCGGGCTGACTCCGTCTGAGCTGCGCCGGAGCACGCGCGCGCCCGTTCTCGTCGGGCAAGTGGTCCGCTGTATGCCATGCCCTTTCCGCTCTCCGCTGCCAGTGCCGTACTGTCCTTTTGTGTCGGGGCTTGCGTGGCTACCAGGCCTCTGGTAGAATGAGAACATCTGTTCTATAACATCACATAACCGTTTGGGCGTGGCCAGAAAGAATGTTCTAGTGCTGGCGAGACGAAGACAGCACACAGAGAGGCCACCGGATGTGGCGGGAGAGAGAGCATGGCAGAGAACGAGCGGGTGGAAGGTGAAAAGCATGCGGTGTTTCCGCAGAATTGGCAAATCGCTTCCGATTACGATCCCAACAACCACCTGATGAATTTGAAGGGGCGCGACTATCTGAACGTGCAGAACCGGCTGCTCTGGTTCATCCGCGATCAGCGTTCCTTCATCGCGTTGGGGCTGGCGCGGATGTCCTACGTGATCCGCACGGAACTCGTGGAGATGGACCGTGAGGTCGGCTTCGCGCACTTCAAAACGTACGTGCGCGACGTGCTCGGCAACGAGTCCACGATGTATGGCTCGGAGGCGGCCAAGGATTTCCCTGATTTCGCGGAGAAAGCCAGTACGAAGTCGCTTGGCCGGGCGCTGCTCTCGCTGGGATATGGCACCGCCTTCGCCCCAGAGATGGATGAAGGTGAGCGTGTCGTGGATGCCCCCGCCGAGCGCAGGCGTGTCGCCGTGCCGCCGCGCCCGCAGCCGACCGCCGCGCGGCTGCCCCAGCCCGCGGTCGCCGAGACGCCGCGGGTGATGCCCGCCACCGCGGCCAGCGCCAGTGGCGGCGAGCAGCCCGCCACCGAGCAGCAGCTCATCAGCATCCGCAAGCTCTGCGCCGCGCTCGACAAGCCAGAGCCAGAAGGCGGCCTGACCTATCCTCAGGCACGAACGCTCATCACGCGGTTGAGCGGCGAATACCAGCGGACGCGCCGGGCGAGCTAGCCCGCTGGTATGTTGAGTGGAGGGGGGCGCTGCTGGTGGCCTGGTGGGTTACCAGTAGCGCTCTTCTTGCCATGGGTCGGCGTTGTTGTTATAGCCGCGGATCTCCCAGAAGCCGGGGCGATCCTTTTCCATGAATTCTAGGCCGTTGAGCCACTTGGCACTCTTGTAGGCATAGAGCTTGGGGACGATCAGCCGCACCGGCCCGCCGTGCTCAGGCGCGAGATCTTGGCCGTCATGTTTGAGGGCGATCAGCACATCATCATCATCGAGCGCGGCGAGCGACATGTTCGTGGTGTAGCTCGTCCAGGAGTGGGCCATGACGTAACGCGCCGTGGGCAGTAGCTCCGCGCGCCGCAGGATCTCGCGGATGTGTACGCCTTCCCAGGCGTTGTCATAACGGCTCCAGGTCGTGACGCAGTGGAAGTCCGACGTGAGTTGCACGCGCGGGAGGGCGGTGAGTTCCTCCCAGGTCAGCTCGAAAGGATGCGCGACCTCACCCCAGACACGGAAACGATACTTTGTGGCATCGAAGTTAGGCATCCGCTCATAGGTCAGCACTGGCCATTTACGTGTCTGGTATTGGCCCGGTGGCAGGCGGTCACGCCCATCCGTACGCACCTCGTGCGTGACAGGGTCAGTATGTCGTCCGAAAAGTTTCCCGATGTTCACTGAACCGACTCCTTACCGCGGCCGCCGCGCGATGGCGATACGCCCGCCTTCCCCTGGCACGACACATGTTCACCTGATTATGCCGCTCCGCAATGCCGCTCCGCAATGCCGCTCCGCGCATGCTATGCCTCCTTGGCTCCTACACGCCGGTGGCACGGGTGGACGGAAGATAGGCATGTGAGACGGCAAGCGGACCAGATCTGATGCCAAGCCGCTGGCCGCGCACCTGGTGGGTAGCGTCCACCGCGGCGATCACCGTACCGACTCTGGCGGCCACGCGCGTGTTACATCACAACGCTCCGCGTCGCCGCGCTCCCAGCATCAATCGGGCCGTACCGCACCACCCGTACACACGCCACAGTCCACGAGTGGTACGATAGCGTGGTGAGAGAGCGAGGCAGACGACGCGGTGCCACAAAGGAGCCAGCCCCATGCGCGCCATAGACGATGATACCCCCATGAAGGTCGCCGTCCTGCGCAAGCTGCGCGAGTGGGGATCGCTGCCGGAGAGTGACGTGACGCGCATGGTGCGGCAGTTCTTGCTGGTCACCGACGACTATCGCGACATGGCTGAAGAGGGGCTGCTGGAGATGGAGTTTTCAGGCGACGAATATCTCTTGAGCTACACCACGCTCGGTCGGCTCTTCCTGGAGCAGGAGGCCGACCGAGTGTAACGGGCGCGCTGGAAGAAAGGTGGTCAGGCGCTTGCCTCGCGGGCGTTGACGGGCGTCCACTCGAACTCGGCGATGTATTTGTCGAGTACCTCCAGCGCAATACTCAACTGCCGCGCCGCCGCCTCGTGATTGCCGCGCGCCAGCCGCATCGCCGTCCGCACCGCTTCGCGCCGTACCTCATGGAGGAGATCTTCCAGTGGGACGCCCGCTTGCACTTTCTGCTCGACATCGAAGAGATGGCGACCACGCTCATAGCGGAATTGGATCTGCTCTGGCCCGATCAACTCGCCGCGGCTGAGCACCACCGCTCGCTCAATGACGTGCTCTAACTGGCGCACATTGCCCGGCCAGTCATAGGCGCTCAGCATGTCCAACGCCTCCTGGCTGATGCGTGCGGGGAGGGCGGCCTTGCTATAGCGGTGTTTGCTCAGGAAGTGACTCACCAGTGCGGAAATATCTTCTTGACGGTCGCGCAGCGGGGGCATCTGGATGGCGATGACATTGAGGCGGAAGTAGAGATCCTCGCGGAAACGGCCCGCCTGCACCTCCTGCCAGAGGTCACGGTTCGTCGCCGCGATGACGCGCACGTCCACCTTCACGGGGGCCGTGCTGCCGACGCGCTCGAACTCGCGCTCTTGCAAGACACGGAGGAGCTTGCTCTGGGTGCCGAGCGTCATCTCACCGATCTCATCGAGGAAGATGGTGCCCTTGTTTGCCGCCTCGAAGCGCCCCTTGTGCTGGTTGAGCGCGCCGGTGAAGGCGCCCTTTTCGTGGCCGAAGAGTTCGCTTTCCAGCAATGACTCGGGCAGCGCGGGGCAATTCACCTTGATGAGCGGCCCGGCGCGCCGGTCTGAGGCGTTATGGAGGGCCTCGGCCACCAACTCTTTACCCGTGCCAGTCTCGCCGGTGATGAGCACGGTCACGGGAGTGCGCGCCACCTGACCGATCATCTTGAAGATATCCACCATCTTCTTGGAGGAACCAATGATGCGCTCCAAGGGGTCGGCCTTGGGTACCTGGGCCTCAGTCGTCGTCTGGACATGTGCGCTCCGCAGCACACGGCGCACCGCGGCGATCACGCCATCCAATTCGAATGGCTTCGTCAGATACTCCTTCGCGCCCATCTGCATCGCTTTGATGACCACGTTCGCGTTCGTTCGTCCGGTGATCATGATGACGGGGATGGTGATGCCCTGCTCAGAGAGACGCTGGAGCAATTGGACGCCGTCAGCTTCTTTGAGTCCGATATCGAGCAAAATCACATCGGGCATAGACCCCGCGCCGCCTGTCGCGTAGTCCATGACCTCAGGACCAGTCGCGGCGGTATCAACGACGTAGCCCTCTCCGGTGAGTACTTCAGAGAGGAGCGTGCGAATCTCCTCCTCATCATCCGCAACCAGAATGCGAGACACCGCTAGCTGATCGAGGTACTCATCAGACCCTCTACGTGCGTTGACCATCTACCCACCTCCTGAAGATCCGCCTGAGTAGCCAAAGCCAGTCCTTTTGGAAGAGCAACTCTCCACTCGAAGGATGTGCGAGTGGAAGATTGCGGCTCCGTAATCGCGGCTCCGTATTAGTCTAACACACTGACGTCCGTCAGTGTGTTCCGGCTCCACCTATCACGCGCCCCTCGCTCTAGCGATATCTCCATGTGCAGTGGGGTGGCACTTCAGGCACGGCCCGGCGCTTTGGCTACAGCGCCGCCTCTACGGCGCCAGAGAAGATCACTGGGGGGGCCATTGGCGGGATTGCGGTCAGCACGTTCCGCTACCCACCTTGCGCCATTCACCCGCGAACGGCGCGCGATCGCGTGCCCGAAAGGTCCAGGTGAGACAATCAAGCCCATCGGCCTCAGATGGGTGGAGGGCAAGGTTCGCCCGCATGTGCGGACAAATACGCCGATGTCGCCTGTCCTGCCCAGCGTCGGACAGTGGAACAGAGCGCATCAAGCTCGAACGGCTTCCGCAAGATGCCTTGCACAAGCAACCGCTCAGCTAGCGCATCGTTGGGTGCGCCGCTCATCACGATGATGGCCAACTCTGGACCGCACTCTGCCCGTATCCGCCGTATGAGGTCGTGGCCGCTCATCCCCGGCAAGCGGAGATCCGTCAGTATCAGGACCGGGCAGGTCCGGACAATATGCTCTATGGCCCCCGCGCCATCGCCAAAGAGCACGGGCACATACCCTTCTTCACGCAGCACATCCGCGACGATCATGCGTATATCAGGGTCATCATCAATAATCACAACTTCTGGATGCGTTTCTGGATGCCAGCGAGCCATAGGCCCATCCCGCGCCTTCCCCATGCCTAGAGGACGCCCCTCGGTGAGCGGCAGTGCGCCCGCGCCGAGCGTCTATGCGAATAGGTAGCAACATATGTGCCGAAGAGCGGTGATCAGTCTGTGGACCCGCGTCCGGTCCGTTGGCCGGATAGGTACGCCTTCAGGCGGTGGCATCACCGAGCGGGAGGGTGATGGTGAAGATGGCGCCCTGCGCGCGCTGCTCGCCAGTGCGGTTGCGCACGGTGAGGTGGCCGCCATGTGCCTCGGCGATGCCGCGCGTAATATAGAGTCCCAACCCGCTGCCCGCGACATCTTGGCTGTGATCGCCGCGCGCGAAGGCCTCGAAGATGCGGCGCATCTCCTCTTCGGTCAGCCCCGCGCCATAATCCGCGACACTGATGGCGGCATAGCGCTCATCCTGCCACACGCGCACCTCGATGGCGCCATCCTCGACGGAATACTTCACGGCATTATCAATGAGATTGCGGACGGCCTGCAAGACGCGGTCGCGATCCACCACGGCGAAGAGCGGCCCGGTGGGGCCGTCGAGCGAGAAGCGGCGTCCGTAGGTCGAGGAGGTGAATTGCTCGACCACCTCGGCTACCGCGGCGGCGACATCGGCGCGTTCGCGTCGCAGCGCGAACTGCCCGGTGCTGAGGCGCGTTGCCGTGCGCAGGTCGTCTACCAGGCGGTTCAGCCGGAAAGCGTGCTCAACGATGAGATCCATATAGCGCGCCATGGTCTCGGCAGGCAGATTCGACCGCTTGGCGAGTTGCGCATAGCTGATGATCGGGTTCAGCGGCCCTCGCATCTCGTGCGCGACCATCGCGACGAAGCGATCATGCTGCTCTTGCGCCTCTTGCATCTCTTGGTTGGCGTGTGCCAATTCCCGCATCTGGCGCTGGAGGTCTTCCGTCGCGTCATCCACTTCGCGCCGCAGCCGTCCGCGCAATGCGCGCTCTTGGGCCTGCGCCGCGGCCAATGCCCGCCGCAGCCGCTGGCGTTCGAGCGCGCGCTGGATGGTATTGCGCAGCTCGTCCACATCCACGGGCTTCATGAGATAGTCGAAAACACCGCCGCGCACGGCTCCGAGCGCGGAATCGAGATCGGCGTAGCCAGCCAAGATGATGATGCTGGCATCAGGCAGTTGGGCGCGCACGGCGCTCAATGCCGCTTCACTCGCCACTTTCTCCGGCCCTAGCCCGAGCAGGATCATGTCGAAGGCGCGTTCATCGAGCGCGCGGAGGGTGTCTGGCGTATTCGCGGCAGTGGCAACCACATGCCCTTCGTGCCGCAGCACCGCGCAGACGGCATCCGCCGTTCCGGCGTCGGGGTCCACCACGAGGATCCGGGCTTCCCGCTCCGGCGTACCAGCGATCAGCGTCGCGGTGCGCTCACGTGTCTCATCCATGCTTGCCTCCCGCCTCTCGCCTGCCACCTCCGCGCCTCCGCTGTCTGGCGTGGGCAGCCCGGCAGTGTCCCTTCATCGCAGTATACTCACATGCGCGGGTGTATGCCCATCAGGGTAGACCAAACGGCGGTGCGGCGGCGCGTGAGCAAACGGCGCCGGATGTCGCGCATGGTATAATGCTACGCGCGGCCACCCGCGGGCGCCGCTGCTCGCCTCCAGCGCCAGCGGGTTGTGGCGCCTACCGCCCACGTGTCTGCTAACAATGAGGAGCGCCGACGATGGATTTCTCGCTCAGTGACGAGCAGCGGATGATCCGTGACATGTGTCGCGATTTCGCGGATAGCGTCATTCGCCCCCGTGCCGAGGAGATGGACCGCACGGGCGCATTCCCCTATGATATTGTCCGTCAGATGGGCGAGCTGGGCCTGCTTGGCCTGCCGTTTCCTGAAGAGTATGGCGGCGCGGGGGCCGATTTCCTCTCCTATTGCCTGGCGCTCGAAGAGATTGGACGCGGCGACGCCGCGGTGGGCATCACGATGGAGGCGCACACCTCGCTTGGAGCCTCGCCTTTTTACCTCTTCGGCAGTGAAGAGCAAAAGCGCACGTATCTCATCCCGCTCGCGCGTGGCGAGCAACTCTGGGCCTTCGGCCTGACGGAGCCGGGCGCGGGATCTGATTCGGCGGGCACGGAGACACACGCCGAGCGGCACGGGGACACCTGGCATATTCATGGCGCCAAGGCCTTCATCACCAACGCCGGCACTGACATCACAGGCGGCGTGACGATCACCGCCGTGACGGGCAGACAGCCCAGCGGGCACAAAGAGATCACGAACTTTATCGTGCCGAAAGGCACGGCTGGCTACCTCATCGGCAACCCCTATCACAAGATGGGCTGGCGCGCCTCCGATACGCGCCCCTTGGCGTTCGAGGATTGTCAGGTGCCAGACGTGAACCGGCTGGGGGAGCGTGGCGACGGCTTCCAGCAATTCATGGCCATCCTCGACGCGGGGCGTGTCGCGATTGGCGCTCTCAGCGTGGGGCTGGCACAGGCCTGTTATGATGAGTCGGTCAGCTATGCCCGCGAGCGTCATCAATTCGGCAAACCGATCGCGGCCTTTCAGGCAATTCAGTTCAAATTAGCCGATATGGCTACCGAGATTGAGCTCGCTCGTCTTATGTACTATAAGGCTGCATGGCTCCATATGCGAGGCCAGCCTTATACGAAAGAAGCCTCGATGGCCAAGCTCTTCGCCTCGGAGACGGCCAAGCGCTGCGCGGACCAGGCGGTACAGATCCACGGCGGCTACGGCTTTATGGATGAGTATCCGGTCTCGCGTTACTGGCGCAACGTCAAAGTACATGAGATTGGCGAGGGTACGAGTGAAGTGCAGCGCTTGATCATCGCCAAGCAGCTGTAACGGAGACGCCGGGCGGTGCCGGCGTACGCGGCGGTGCGGGGAGAAGTAGAGATGCGTGTCATTCTACGGGTGGGTTTGGTCGCTGGCATTGGTGCGGTTATCGGCATCTATGCGCTCCAACGCGCGGTGGCGCTGGCGGCTGTGCTGGGCATTCTCGTCGCTGGGCTGGCCGCGGGCATGGGCGCCGCGAAATGGTTGGCGTGGTCCTGGTATGGCCGCCAGGTCGAAGCCGGTGTGAAGGCTGGGAGCGTGGCGTGTGGTGTGGCGGGTCTGGGCACGCTGCTCTCATTGCTGATCCTCGGTCCGCATACCGCCGATGAGTTGGCCAGCCAGTCCCAGGGGTTTGGGTTCGATTTTGGCCCATTCGTGCGGAGCATGGGCTTCCTGGGCTGGATCGGAGCGGATATCCTGGCCGTCCTAGTGGCCTGTGCCCTGGGGGTGGGGCTCGCGGCGGTGGCGGCCTATAGCTTTGGCATGGGCAAGAGCGCGCGCGCGGTCGAGGCGATCACCCAGGCTCGGCATGCCGCGCAGGCCACCAACCGCACGGAGCCGTTGGGCACACCCCTACCGCAGTATTCCTTCGGCGGCGCGCCGACGAGTGGCGCGCTGTGGCATGCGACGCCAGCGCCTAGTGTCCTGCCGCCTCCTGGCGGCACCCGCCCCCTGATGGATGCCTATCCCGCGCCACAGAGCGGTGGCTATACGTCACCCGCGCCCTCTGGCGCGCCGCCTTTGGGGCAGCCGCCCGCCGCCGGGCGCATGCCCTCAGGGGCGCGTCCAGTTGAGCGTGAGCTTGATGATGAGGCGCGTGAGGCTTTGGCCACCTGGGCCGATGACACAGCGGACGATACGGCGGATGACACGGCGGGCGAGGGCCGCGCCGCGCGCCCGTCGGCATATCTGAATAGCTCCACAGCGGCGGGGAAGCGCGACCGCAAGAAGCAGCGCACGCGCGACTGGCTCTGCTAGCGTCGCGCGGGTACACGCGCATCTGTGAGATCGGCAGCGCTGGGAGTGGCGCGGAGAATGGCGCTGATGCCGCCCGCGCAACTCAGCGCGAGGCGCGTCGTAGAGCAAATGCGGGGGCGCGGCGGTCTCCGATTGCCCTTCTTCAGGACGGTCTTCTGGGAGGTGCCATGCATCTCGCGGTCGGCGCCGCCTTGGCGGCAGGCGGACTCGATCTCAATCCGGGCGGATGCGTCTCGTGGGCTTTCGCGGGTCTGCTCGCGGGCTGGCTCGCCGGCCACGTCGTGCGCGGTCGTGGCTTCGGCTGCCTGGGTGATATACTGCTCGGACTCATCGGCGCCGCGCTGGGCGCCTTCGTCATGAGTCGGCTGCCCCTGGGTATCTCTGGTTCTCAAGGCTTCGTTGGCACCCTGACCATCGCGTTTCTGGGGGCGCTGGCCCTCTCGCTGATCGGGCGCCTGGTCGGCGGCAAGAAGACGCGGCGCTATGAGTGGACGGTCCGCGTTGGCCCGCGCACTCCCCCTCCGCCGCCGCCAGAACGCTAACGCTTGCGGCTCCCTTGGCCCCTGGGTGGGCCGTGGGCGAGATGCTCGCGATCATCAGGCGTGACGCGCGCCCACGGCGCGGGCGCGGGACATTGGCCCTTACCAGGCACATGCTCGCCGCTCCTGAAGAGAGGCCGATGCGGGTGGGTTGTCTGTCAGAGGCCTACTTCCCGCCGCCTTCCCATCGGCAGGTCGTTATAGGGGAGGCGTGCCGACATGATCCGCTCGTGCCACGCTCCCATCATACTCGCGCGCTGGCACGTCCCGCGGGGCACGCTCATCCAGTCGGCCAAGGCGCCGGATTTCTGGCCAGATGGCGGCCACGGCGAGTACCACCAGGATAGTGCCAAAGCCGCCCGCGACCACTGACAGCATCGGCCCGAAGAGCGCGGCGGTTAGCCCGGACTCGAAGCCGCCCAGCTCGTTCGAGGCGCCGATGAAGATGCCATTGACGGCGGAGATGCGGCCCAACATGCCTGGTGGCGTGCGGGTGAGCACGAGCGTGCTGCGCGTGACGACGCTGATGTTGTCGAGCGCGCCCAGCACCACCAATATGGCGAGCGAGAGCGGGAACCAGCGCGAGAAACCGAAGACGATGGTGGCGGCGCCAAAGCCAGCCACCGCGCTCAGCAGCGTGCGCCCGGCATGTTTGAAGGGGGACCGGTGCGCGAGGCTCAACGCCATCCCCACGGCACCCACCGCGGGGGCCGCGCGCAAAAGGCCGAGTCCGCTCGCGCCGACATGGAGGATATCGAGCGCGAAGATGGGCAGGAGCGTCGTCGCGCCGCCCAGCAGCACGGCGAAGAGATCGAGCGTGATGGCGGCGAGCAGCACGGGCGTCCGCCCCAGGAAGCGAACGCCCGCGAAAAGCGCGCGCATGGGCGCTTCGCGGGGCGCGGGGGCGGTCGGACGCGGCGATACGCGCGCGATGAGCGCGATGTTGACGAGTCCGAAGAGGGCATAGAGGGCGTAAACGACCGTCGCGTGCCCCAGGAAGGCGATGAGCGCGCCTCCCAGCGCCGGCCCGGCGACCGCCGCGAGCTGCCAGGCGCTGCTATTCCACGTCGCGGCGTTGGCGAAGGTGGCCTCAGGGACGACCTGTGCCAGCAGGGCCGTGCTCGCCGGTGCGGTGAAGGCGTCGCCTAGCCCGACGAAGAAGAGGCAGACGTAGAATCCTAGCACCGGCCCTTGGGTATAGGAGAGGGCGACCAGCCCGACCGCGCAAAGCGCAAGCAAGCCCTGCGCGGTCATCAGAATACGCTTGCGGTTGAAGCGATCAATGATCTGGCCAGCCGGAAGCGAGAAGAGCAAGATGGGCACGATCAGCGCGAGGCCGACGAAGCCGAGAACCAGCGCTGAATGCGTGCGGACGTAGAGTTCCCACCCGATGGCCACGTTCAGCATCTGCTCGCCGAGCGTGACCGTGAATCTGCCGAGCAGGAGCGAACGGAAGTCGCTGAGGCGCAGCGCGGCATAGGAATCATGCCGCGTGGGGGCGCTTGGCGTATCCCATGATGTCACGACGATGGTATCCCCTGATGAACATGATCGGAGCGGGCGGCGCGGCTAAGCTGTCCGCTCCGGCCACAGCACTTTGCTCCGCTCGGCCACGAGCGCGTTGGCGATGGCGATGAAGTCATCAAGTGGCACGGCGCCCAGGTTCTCGTTCGAGCGCAGGCGCACGGCGACAGCATCGTTGGCCGCCTCCTTGTCACCGACGACGAGCATGTAGGGCACCTTCTGCAATTGCGCGTCACGCACCTTGGCGTTCATGCGCTCTTTCCGCATGTCCACCTCCGCGCGCAGCCCCGCTTCTCGCAGCCGCTCGCGCACGCGCTCGGCATAGTCGGCGTGCTTCTCATCAGAGATCGGAATGATCACCGCCTGCACGGGAGCCAGCCAGACAGGGAAGTTGCCGGCATAATTCTCGATCAGGAACGCCATGAAGCGCTCCAGCGTCGAGATGATGCCGCGGTGGATCATCGCCGGGCGGTGCGGCTGGCCATCCTCGCCGATGTATTCGAGGTTGAAGCGCTCAGGCAGCGTGAAGTCGAGTTGGACCGTCGAGATGCTCTCGTCTTTGCCAAGCACGTTCGCCACCTGCACGTCGAGCTTCGGCCCGTAGAAGGCGGCCTCGCCAAGCGCCTCGAAGTACTCCACGCCCAGTTCATTGAGTGTCTGGCGTAGCGCCGCCTCGGACCGCAGCCACATGGCGTCATTATCCACGAACTTGTCCTTGTCGTTGGGATCACGCAAGGACAAGCGGTAACTGTAGTGCTCGAAGCCCATATCCTGATAGACCCGTTCGATGAAACGCACCACCTTCTTGAACTCACCGAGCATTTGCTCTGGCGTGCAGAAGATGTGGGCGTCGTTGAGCGTCATGGCGCGCACGCGCGAGAGGCCCGCCAGCTCACCTGATCGCTCTAGGCGGTACATCGTGCCCAGTTCCGCGATGCGGATGGGCAGATCACGATAGGAGCGCATCTTCAGCTTATAAATCTGAATATGGTGGGGGCAGTTCATCGGGCGCAGGATGAGCTGCTCACCGCTCTCCATTTCCATCGGTGGGTACATGGTATCGTGATAATGTTCCCAGTGCCCCGATGTCTTGTAGAGATCCAGTTTGGCTAGGTTGGGCGTGTAGACGTGCTGATAGCCCTGCTGGCGTTCCAAGTCGAGGATATACTCCTCTAGCAGCCGGCGTACCGTGGCGCCCTTGGGCAGCCAGAGGGGCAGCCCAGCGCCCACTTCGTCACTAATGGCGAAGAGTTCGAGGTCGCGTCCGAGTTTGCGGTGATCGCGACGCCGCGCTTCCTCAAGCCGCTCCAAGTAGGCCTCAAGCTCCTCCTGGGAGGGCCAGGCCGTGCCATAGATGCGCTGGAGCATGGGGCGCTTCTCATCACCACGCCAGTAAGCGCCCGCCACGCGCAGCAGCTTGAAGGGGCCAATCTGCCCCGTGCGTTCCACGTGCGGCCCGCGGCAGAGATCGAGGAACGGCCCCTGCTGGTAGATGCCTACTTCGGCATCGGGCAGGTTCTCGATGATCTCGATCTTGTAGGGTTGGTCGTGCGCGCGGAAATAGTCCAGCGCCCGCTCGCGCGGCCAGCGGCTCTGCGTGAAGGGATGGTCGGCGGCGACGCTGGCGCGCATGCGCTCCTCGATGGCGGGCAGATCCTCAGGCGTCAGCGCCCGAGGCAGCGCCATGTCATAGTAGAAGCCGTCTTCGATGGCGGGTCCAATGGCGAACTGCGCGCCGGGGAAGAGATCCTGGACCGCCTCGGCCATGACATGCGCGGCGCTGTGGCGCATGCGCTGCAAGGGCGTGTACACCACCGATTGGTTGAGCTGTTCTTCAACGGACATACGGGCCACGCTCCTTTCGCGCGAAACGTTGTTTCTCATCATCATGCGCCGCGGACGGTGAGGCTTCAGCTCCCCGCACGCTGGAGAACGCCGGCGCGAGTCCGCGGCAGTGGGCCAGCCGCGCGGCTACATCTGGCGCGCGCAAGGCCAAGCGTACGCGCCACGCGAGGGAGGGCGCGCGCCTTTCCAGATCGGCGAGCACCGCCGCTGGCCCAGGCGGCGACCCCCCACGGGCCGCGTACCACGCCCGCAGCAGCCGCCAGACGAGGCCATCGAGCACAAGTGCCGCGGCATCTGGATCGTTTTCGATCAAGCTCTCCGCACAATTCAACACGTCTTCTGGCCATGCGCACGCGCCGACCACTTCGGCGCGCTCAACTACATACGCCACAGTGCCGCCTCTCTTTCTCGCTCGGCTAGTTTCCAGATCACTTCCCGTTGCCACCGTGCCGCCGACCATGCGGCCGGCCACTGGGGCGTGTGGTGGTGCCGCCGGCTGGTCGCCGGCGGGAAGAAAGACCTGTTCTAGCGCGCGAGTGGCAC
>JADMIN010000622.1 GCA_015478575.1 Ktedonobacterales bacterium
CCCGCCATCAGCGCGACGTTGCGGGCGCTGCGATCCACTTTGTGGACGACCAGATGCGTGTAGCGCCCAGCGAGGCAGCCCGCCACGGCCTCCGCCAGTTTCGGGCGTTGCGCCAGCGTGCGATTGCGCCAGCCAGAGACGCCCTGCTCACGGTAGATCGCGTCCTCAGCCAGTTCCGCGCCTAGCGTCACGGCGCACCAGCGTTGCACCTCCGCCAATTGCTGGCGGAGATCCTGATCATCCATGCTGACCCGCACCACGGCGCAGGGACGGGCGTCAGGCGGCATGTCGCGCCTCCCGCTGCCGCTGGCGTTGCTGGGCGGCGTAGATGATGGTCAAGAGGCGCACAAGCGCCTGGATGCGTTGCTCCCGCTGGCTCTCCATTTACGCCACCTCCTCTATCACCGGCACCCGCGCCGTAAGCTGCCAGCCACCACTCTCCGCATCTTGGCGCGGATGCCCCGTCACAATCAGCCCCAGCGTCTCCTCTGCCAGCCGCACGAGCCAGGCGGCGGTGATGCTGCGCGCCTCGCCCACGGCCACCAGCGTCACCGCGCCAGTATAGCCATCGGGCATGGCGATCTGGCGCTTGAGCGTGACCACCGCCGGGCCGCTGGGCAGATGGAGCCGCCGTGTCGCATGGCCCGTGCGGGCGAAGGTGGCGGCGAACTCGGACCAGTCCAGCAGCGGTGTGTCCCACTCTTTTTTCTTCCACATATTGCCCATTATGCCGCCCCGCCTTCCCGTGGGACGTGCAACGCCACAATGGTGATGTCGAACCCTTCGCGCACCCGTGACTCCGCCGCCGCTTTGCTCTGGTGCAACTCGACAATCCGGGCGTCCGTAAGGCCCAGGAAGCCGCACACGCAATCCAGCGGATATTTGCCCAGCCCATCCAGATCGCGGCGGTACAACATGCGGCGGGGCAGCCGCCACTGGATGCTGACGTGCAGATCGGCGGCGCGCTGCTGGGCGCTCGCCAGGGCGTCCTGATGATTGGCGCGGATCACGCTCCACGCGCTGTGCAGCAGCGGTTGCAATTCCCGCGCGCCATAGCGGGCGAGATCGGGGTTGAGGACGACGCGCCGCTTGAGCGCGTTCCACACGTATTGGTGATTGACCCCGGCCGGTGGCAAGGGCAGATGGTGCGCGGCGAATACGATATGTCCGGTAGAGGTGGCAATCAGACTCAGCATATCAGGCAACTCCTCGCGGGTGTGGTGTAGGCCGATCCGCCCACGACGTGTGGTATGGCGTGATGGGAGCGCTGCGTGTTGTGAGGCGCGCAAACCACGCCTGGTTCTCTACCAGCCAGGGGCCGTCTAGTAGGATGTTATCTGGCTCAGGGAGGCCATTGGCGGCGCGAAAGGTGGCGCGGGCGTCCCGTGCGAATTTGGCCCCACGTCGCTCCTGCCAACGCGCCCGCCCGCGCGCAATCGCGGCGGCGAACTCAGGCGCTGGATTCCGCAAGCGAAAGGCAATCCGGTTGCGCTCAAGATCATCCATTACGCCGCCTTATTTTCTGTCTGGGTCACGCGCTGCGCCGTGGCGTTTTCCAGCGAGAGCAGGAAACATTCTGCCTCATTCCGCTCAGATTTGGTCCAGCCGATCCGTGCGGGCGTGGGCGGCGGCGTCACGTGTTGCGGGAACAGCGGGCGCGGGAGGTCACTGATCTGCTTGCGTTTCATGCTTCTACCACCTTCTGAAGCGCTTTCAAGCAATCCCAACAGTACCGTTTCCCATCAGCGGTGGTTCGATTCCGACAATGCTTGCACACAAACCGGCCATGATTGATGCCACCGCGATTCCTTTGCACTTTCACGCCGCTACCTCCACATATTCCCTGCTTTTCCAGAGCCGCCGCGCCAATGCGCGGGCGGCGTGGCACGCCTGACGGAAACTTTTGTACGGCGTCGGCTGCACGCCCAGCCAGGTATCGAGGATGCGCCAGCCCGATCCGAGTGCGGCAGGGACCACCGTGATGCGGCGGCGCGTGTAGTGATACTGCGGTTTGCACATGGCTCAATCCTCCCGTCCAAGCGTGATACTCATGC
>JADMIN010000623.1 GCA_015478575.1 Ktedonobacterales bacterium
GCTCTATACCATCCTCGAGCACGAGATCGTTCCACTCTACTATGACCGCCGTTCTCACGGCATCCCCCAGGCCTGGGTCCGCGTGATGAAGGAGGCCATCCGGACGGTCGCTCCCACCTTTAGCATGCGCCGCATGGTGAAAGAGTACGTCGCGCGGCTCTACATGCCCGCGTTGCGCTATGGGCGCGAGATTGACGCGGAGCACTATGCCCTCGCCCGCGAGTTGACCACGTGGAGCCAGACCATCCGCCAGTCCTGGAAGCGCGTGGCGGTGCATGTTGAAGGTCCGCGCGATGGGCAACTGGCCGTAGGCGTGCCCGTGCGGGTGACGGCGCTTGTACAGCTCGGCTCGCTCCGCCCGCGAGATGTCCGGGTCGAGCTTGTCGCGGCGCGCGACGAGAACGGCGAGCTGCGTGATCGCCGCGTCATTCCACTCGAAAGCGCGGGCAAGGATGACCAGGGCAGCTACCGCTATAGCGCGACGTTGGAGCCGAACGCCAGCGGCAGTCTGGTTTATGGCGTGCGCGTCGTGCCCAGCCACCCCGGTCTGGCGCACCCGCTGGCGCTGGGGCTGGCCCGCTGGGCCTAAGGCACGCGCCCATCGCTACTACCGCCCTTCCACCCGGCAGGTGAGGATGGTACGCTGCCTCTGTTGACAGACATCCTGGGCCGCCCCTACAATCTCTAGCGCGCTGGCGGCCAGCGCGGCGCGGGCCGAACGGCCGGGAGGATGAAAGGCATGGACATGGGGCTTGACCAGAAGATCGCGAAAGCGCTCTCGAGCCGCCGCACCGCGATCGCTCGCTGGATCTCCATCATCATTCATCCGGTTGCCTTCCCCCTGTTCACCTTGGGCATCCTCACCTACACCGCCGATCCCGCCCACGCGCCGCTCTCCGCCGCGCGTTGGGTGGTGATCGCCCTGCTGCTGACGACGGTGCCGGTCTCGCTGCTGGTCGGATATCAGGTGCTCCGCGGCCACTGGAGCGACCTCGACGTCAGCGTGCGGCGCCAGCGCTACATTCTTTACCCCTTCGGCCTGGTCTGCATGATCGCCCTGAGCGTGGTCTTCATTGCCCTGGGGGCGCCGCGCATCGCTGTGGGCGCCGCCATCGCCATCGCCATCGCCAACATCGCGAACGGTCTCATCAACTTCTTCTATAAAGTCAGCGCCCACGCCGCGGGCGCCGCGATGTGCGCCGCGCTGTTGTGGGCGGGCGCGCCCGATTGGGCCGCCCCCGCCACGCTCGCCGCCGCGCTGGTCGGTTGGTCACGGGTGGCGTTGGGCCGCCATACCACCGGGCAGGTGCTGCTGGGTTGGGCCGTCGGGGTGGCCAGCGTCGCGGTGGTGCTGTTGCTGCCGTGGCCCACGCGCGTCTAGAGCGCCCAAGAGTTGTGGCCAGAATACTATGAACAGAACGGATCGTTTGCTCGCGATCGTGCTGGAGCTTCAGGGCAAGGGGCGGCAGCGCGCCGAAGACCTAGCGGCGACATTCGAGACGAGCAAGCGCACCATCTACCGCGATATCCAGGCACTTGGCCAAGCGGGCGTGCCCCTGATCTCCATGCCAGGGCGTGGCTATGCTCTCATGGCCGGCTACTTCCTGCCGCCGCTCAGCTTCACGGCTGATGAGGCGGTAATGCTGCTGCTCGGCAGCGAGGTGATGGCGGCCAGCTTCGATGTGCAGTATGGCGCGGCGGCGCGGGCCGCGGGCCGCAAGATCGCGGGCGTGCTGCCAGAGCGGCTGCGCGCCGATGTCACGGCGGCGCGTGAGGGCATCCACTTCATCGCCCAACCTGGCCGACATGAGCGGCAGGACGGAATGGAGCGGCTGCGGCTGCTCCGCGGCGCCATCCTCAACCGACACCGGGTGCGCTTCCGCTATTCTGCCCGCTACAGCGCCCACACCCCCAGCGCCCACACCCCCAGCGCGCGCGAGGCGAACCCCTACACGCTGACCCACATCCAGGGCACCTGGTACCTCACGGCCTACTGCCATGAGCGGCAGGACATGCGCACCTTTCGTCTCGATCGTATGGACGATCTCATGG
>JADMIN010000624.1 GCA_015478575.1 Ktedonobacterales bacterium
CCGTAGTACCTGGAGGGGTGAGAAGACCAAGCCGCGCCGCTCCGGCGACGAGTCGTGACATGGGCCGCGGAAGCGCATTCCTGGCCCACAGGGCGAGCGGGTGCCGGGATGTAGCCAGCAACACTTCCGTTAGGAAAGTAGGGCTAAGACGCAGAGAAAAGTCAGGTATTTACCTGATGCGAGAGCTTTCCCCGGCCGTGTACACTGGCCACGAGGCTAAACAAAAATTGTGCATGAGGCGCGTTCGCTCGCATGGCTGATGCCCCCAGGCGGCATCACCAGCGGGAGCCGGGTCCGCTGCGAGGCCTGGCGGGAGGAGTAGGCGTTATGGCTGCCACGCAATCTGACATGCGTAACGATGCTGCCGAGCGGATTTTGCGGCAAGCGTTCGAGGTGGATGTGCTCACGGCGGCGCCAGAGCGTGTCCTCGCGGCAGCGGCCCTTCCGGCGGTCGCGCCCGCGCTCGACGAGCGCGAGCCAACCGACGAGGAACTGGCGGAGCTGACCGCCGAAGAAGAAGATGCCCTCTATGGCAAAGGCGCCGGCCACTATGGCGGCGCGGATGGCACTGAAGACGCTTTCCAAAGTTACCTACATGATATTCGCGGTCTCTCGCTACTCTCCCACGACGAGGAGATCATCCTCGCCAAGCGAGCGCAAGGGGGCGATACCCGCGCGCGCCGCCGACTGGTGGAGGCCAACTTGCGCCTGGTGATCTCCATCGCGCGTCGCTATACGAACTCTGGCGTACCGCTGATTGACCTGATCCAAGAGGGCAACCTCGGTCTGATGCGCGCCGCCGAGAAGTTCGACTGGCGCCGTGGCTGCCACTTCGGCACCTATGCCACCTGGTGGATCCGCCAAGCCATCAGCCGCGCGGCGGGTGAGCAATCCCGCCTGATCCATCTCCCGGAGCACGTCGCCACCCGGCTGCGCAAGGTGCGCCGCGTCGCCTCGCAGCTCTCGCAGGAGAACGGCGGCGATCCCCTGCCCGGCCAGATCTCGCAGGCGACGGGCATGGCGCTGACCGAGGTGGATGACCTCCTGCATATCACGGAGCAGCCCGTCTCACTCGACGCCCCATCCGATGGCGACAACCGCATGTCACTGGCCGACTCGCTCGAAGATCCCACCATGCAGACGCCCGCCGACATCGCCTCGCAGCATCTGCTCGGTGAGGAGTTGCACCGTGCGCTCTCCCAACTCACCGATCGCGAGCGTTCGGTCGTCATCCTGCGCTATGGCATCGGAGACGGGCGCAGCCGCACGCTACTGGAGGTCGGCAAGGAACTGGGCATCTCGCGCGAGCGCGTGCGCCAACTCGAGATGGTGGCCCTCGCCAAGTTGCGCAACGCCAACGCCACCCAATCGCTGCGCGAGGTCTTCTAAGCGCCGCGCCTGTACGCGCGACGGCTGGCCAAGCATGGCTTCGCTCGCCGCATACGTGACGCCCATTCCTTGTTCATGCGGAAGGAATGGGCGTTTGCGTGTCGCCAGCCACGCGGGCGAGCGGGGCGCTCAGACTGAGGAGATATTGACGTGTCCGCTGCCAGCAGAGACAAAACATACTAACGGTGAATAGAGAATATAAATCCGCTTCCGATGTTGTCCGGCGGAAGGTTGCTCGGACGGGTTGCTGAATGCTTGGCACGCTCCTGCTGAAGGAGTTGCTGCTGCTCGCTGCTAGATCCCTGCCAGGTTTTCTGAAGCTGCCCCGATTTGTCGTAATACGTGATCGAGTACGTCGGCGTAAGGCTGGAATGATCTCGTGTACCAGACTGTGCCGATGAGAGAGGAGCGACCACTACTGATGCGCCTCCTAGAGCCATCAGCATGGCGAGCGAAACCACCATCTGCTTGATTTTTGAGACATGCATGCGGATCTCACTTCTTTCCCCACTCGTGGTTACAGGGTGGTCTTACAAAACCGTCTGTCGAAATCAACAGTCGTCTCCTCTGGGAGAGCCAACGTGTACACTACCATATTAATTAGTTGAGGCTTGGTCATAATTCATCCTGAACCTTAGGCGGCTTGGAGCAAGGGCTTGA
>JADMIN010000015.1 GCA_015478575.1 Ktedonobacterales bacterium
TCGTCAGGTGGCTGGATACCCGCATGTTGCGGGTATGGCTCCAGCCCGCGGGCCGGAGCGGTCATAGGGGGCGGGGCGCGGAAAGTGGAGGAGGGTGGAATGTCGACCACATATTATCGCAACCTCTTTTTGAGGCAGTGGTGGCTTATAGCTGCCTGCGTCTTTGGTATCGGTGCTGGGGCGTTTATCACCAGTCGCTTCATCGCGACACCTGCTTCCAGCTACCTTTCCAGTGCCCTGGTAGAAGCTGACGTGAACGGATCCTTCACCGATCTCACCGGCTACCTAGCAACTGAGGCTCGTCTGGCGACAAGCACGAGGATCACCGCCGCTGTCGCCACGAGCAATCCTGGCACTACTGTCGGCCAAATTGGCACTGAAACCACCGCAACCGTCATCACGGGCACCCACCTCATCCAGATTTCCGTCACTGATACGCATGCGGACCACGCGGCCAAGCTTGCCAACGATATCGCGAATGCGCTTGTTTCTCAGCAGCAACAGGATGCCCAGCAGCGCGGTGCCCAGGGGTTGCAGCAGATCCAGAGCCAGATCAACAACACGCAAAACCAGATCAATCAGGTGACGGAGAACCTCAATCGAGCGCTACAATCAAACAATCAGGGACAGATTAGTGACCTTGAGGCCCAGCTCAGCAGTCTACGCGAGCAACACACGCTCTTGCAGTTCACACTCGCGCAGATGCAACTCTCACAGAGCCAGGGCGTGCCCAACCTCGTGCTCGCCGAACCCGCCCAACCGAGCACCGCGCCCACGCGTGCCTTGATCTCTCCGAGCGCCAAACTTACCCTTGCGGGCATCATCCTGGGGTTTGCTATAGGTCTAGCGCTCGTGCTGCTCCTTGATCTCATCGCCCGGCGCAATGACATTGCGGCCTCGCTGCAAGCGGTCTCCACTACTGAAACTCCTGGAGGCGGCCAGCATACCAACATGGCAAGCCGGACCGGCAAGACGCCATAATCCCCCATTGCCAGCGCATCGGAGGCAAGCGGCTGAGTGGACAACATGGACAAGGTCCACCAATGGGCTTCCTGCCATCCCACCCTCCGCATGCGCACCCATGCTCACGGCTTGTGAGGGCATGCGCGAGAGGATGACAAGGGCCAAGTAGGGCGCTACAATCAGCGAGCGGCATGAGCAAGGCATGCTTCGCTGAGAAGCTCCCCATTAGTCTGCTGGAGTGCCGCGCGGGAGGAATATCGTGATCACAAGTGAAGCCGGACGTATCGCGGCGGCTAGGGCAGCCAAAGCAGGATCAAGCTCCCGCATGCTCGTGCTAGCGGTTGGCGCGGCGGCCCTCCTCGTGGGCACATTGCTTGGAACTTTGCATTCCTTCACATTACTCCTCGCGCTCGCCGCGGCTCTCATCATCCTGTGTCTGCTGGTCATGCGGCAGGATGAGATGATGGGTGTCATCTTAGTCGTGACCGCGATCGTCGTGGACTATTATCAGTTAGTTCAACTGCCGACCTATTTTCCCGCTGTCGCGACGGTGCTTGGGGTATTTATGCTCGTCGTATGGTTCATGGCCCAGTCACCGAGCTACCCCTGGGTGCGTATCCCCTATCTCTGGCTGTGGATTCCGCTGATCGTTCTGGCGGCACTCCAGCTTGGCAACAGTCAGAGTTTTCTCGGCAGTGTACGGTATTTCATTACCGTGCTGGTCAATGCTGGGTTAGCCTACATGCTCGGCGTGCAATTGGGAAGGGACATCGTACGGTTCAAGCGACTGGTAGTGTTTCTGGCTATCCTCGCTGGCACCATCGCCATTCATGCCATCATTCAATCACAGACGGGTATCTTCATCCTCCTGACGCCGCAGTGGGCCAGTTGGCTCAACTACAAAGTGAACTATACGCTGTTCGGCACCGATACCGTCCGGGTAGGGTCATTCCTGATCAATCCCGATAATTTAGGCACCTACATGGCTTTCATGCTCGCGATCTTGCTTGGACTCAGCCTCGTAGCGAAATCACGTGCCTCGCGGATCGCGGTCCTCATAGGGGCAGCGGCGGCATCCCTAGCACTGCTCTTGACGTACTCAACCGCGGCGTGGCTCGCCACTGGCGCCGGCGTTCTCATCTCCATTCTGCTGGTTGCGCGTGGGCGCTCGCGAGCCTATCTGCTCGCCCTCGTGGTGCTCGTACCCATACTGCTCACGGTCCTCTTTCCGAGCGCCGTGCAAGTCCTACTCGCGCACGCGACCGCGCCACGCGAGTTGCGCCTGCGGTTCGGTGCCTGGGAGACTGGTCTCAACATCGTGCGCCATTTCCCGCTGACCGGTATTGGCATGGGCTATGATAACTATGTGGCGCGCGCCGATATCTACCGCTCATCCTTGCAAGACACCGCGCTGACCCATCCACACAACAGTTATATCGAGATCGCCGCCGTGGCTGGGCTGCCCGTGGCAATTGCCTACTATCTCCTGCTTGGGCTAGCCTTCTCACGGGGATTCAAGAATTTCCAACTCGCGCGTAAGCGGGAGCAATTATTGATCGGCGCGGTGCTGGCCAGCTTAATCGTGCTGTCGGTGAATAGCGTGGCCACGATCGGCTGGACGTTCCCACCGCTCGCCATCCTGGGCTGGCTGTTGCTTGGGGCCGTCTCGTCCCCCAGCCTGACGGAATCATTGCGGTCAGCCACTGAGTCCGACACCCCAGTGCCTATCGCGCCACCCACCGCCCCGGAGGTGGCCGCCCCAGCGCCAGCGGGGGGCAGCGCATGAGGAGGTCACCGCGGCAGTGCATGGATGCGGCTCTAGCAATCGTGGGCAGGGGGAAGGGATGACCAACCCACGCTATCTCGTCACCGGCGGCGCCGGCTTCATCGGTTCGCACATCGCCCAGGCATTGCTTGCACAGGGTGAAGGGGTGCGCATTCTCGACGACCTTTCCACCGGCAAGGCGGCAAATCTCGCTATTCTGGAGGGTCCGCTTGATTTCGCGCGTGGCGATGTGCGTGATCTGGAGACAGTGCGCCAGGCCATGCGGCACATTGAGGTCGTCTTTCACGAGGCGGCCATTGCTTCAGTGCAACAGTCAGTAGCCGACCCCGTGGAGACGCTGGCGGTGAATCTCATCGGCACACAGCACGTGCTGATAGCGGCGCGTGAAGCGGGGGTGCGCCGGGTCGTTCTCGCCTCCTCCGCCGCCATCTATGGTGATCCGCCGGAACTGCCCAAGCGCGAGGATATGATGCCCTGTCCCATCTCGCCTTATGCCATCCACAAGTTGGCTGGCGAGCAACTGGCTCGGGTGTTTACCCGTCTCTATGGCCTGGAGACCGTGGCACTGCGCTATTTCAACGTGTTCGGTCCCAGGCAAGACCCCGCCTCAGAGTATTCAGGCGTGATCTCGCGCTTCACCGCGGCGCTCGCCCAGGGCCGACAGCCGATCGTCTATGGCGATGGCGAACAGACGCGCGACTTTGTCTACGTCGCGGACATTGTGCGGGCAAACCTGCTGGCTGCGGCAGCGCCAGAGGCGGTAGGTCACGCCATCAACATTGGGGGCGGAACAGCGACCTCGCTCAACCAGATGTTAGCCGTCATGGGGGGGGTGCTAGGCACATCCATCCAGCCCATCTATCGTGACGGGCGCCCTGGTGACATTCGCCAGAGCATGGCGGATATCACACTGGCGCGGCGCGTGCTAGGCTACCAGCCACAAGTCGCCTTCTTGGATGGCATGCGGCACACCCTTGCGGCGATGGTCCCGGACGTGGGAGTGGGAGACAACGAGAGTGGAGACCGCGCAAGACATGAGCACACCATTTGAACACGGCAACGAGTGGCAGGCGAATGGGGCAGCGACAGGCCAACCTGCCAGCCTAGTAGGGGTGTCACCGCGTATGCCTGATACCACCGCGCCATCTGACACGGAGCGGCTCCTTCCATACCCTCTGGCTCTTCATTCCGAGCGCGTTCTGAAAGGGTACACCTTAGACGCCGCGGGCGTGCCCCAGAGAGCGGCTGGCACCTCACATGCGGGTATCTATCACCCAACCACGATCGCACAGTATGGGCTGGCCGAGTGGAATGCCTACCTCCACACTGACGAAGAGCGCCATCGGCTGGCCTTCCTCGCCCAGGCACGCTGGCTAGTGGAACACGAGGTCGCGCTGCCCGGTGGGGGCGGCGGCTGGCCCGTGCCTATTCCCACGCCCATGTATTCTGCCTCGCGCCCCTGGCTCTCGGCTCCCGCGCAGTCTAGCGCTCTCTCCGTGCTCATTCGCGCGCATCTGTTAACTGGCGATGCGGACTTCTTGGCCGCAGCCCGTCGCGCCGCTGACACCTTCGCGCGCGACATCCTCGATGGGGGCATCTCATCGGCCATCAGCCATGAGGGCATCTGCTTCGAAGAGGTGGGCGTCTACCCCGCCGCCCATGTGTTGAGCGGCTTCCTGCTGGCATTGATCGGGTTATCTGATGTGGCCGCCCACGGTGGGGATTCCTTCATGCTAGCGTTGATCGCCCGCGGCCACCAGACCCTCCATATGTTGCTCGATCAGTATGAGCACAACGGCTGGACACGCGATGATCTGCTCCACCGGCGACTAGCACTACCTCGGCGCCAACGACTGCATGCCACGTTGCTGAGCACGTTCGCGCAGATCTCCGGCTGCGTGGCATGTACGGCGCAAGCCCAGCGTTGGGCACGGGCGCCGCGCCGACCATTGCCGCGGCTGCGCGCTGGACTGGCGCGCCGTGTTAGGGGTGTTCGCGAGGGGGTGTTCGGGGCCTACCGGCGGGTCTTTGTGCGCGTGCCCAGGGCAGCTATTCCGGCTGCTCCCCTGCGTGTTAGCGTCCCCATCACCGCGTTCCCCATCATGGGCGGCATGCGTGCCGTGTTGGCCGCGCTCGTGCTCGTCATGGCGGGAGAGTGGCGGATGGAGTTCTTGACCCGTCACATCGGGCCAGCAGTGGATGCGCAGCATTACGAGATTCAACCATTCGGTCGAGGCATCGCCGCTCCATGGCAGTTTCCCAACGTCTGGCTCTATGCCCTGGCAGGATGGCGTAAATTGCTCTGGCTGCTGCGTCATGGTCATCGGTACGATCTAATTCTGCCGCAAGATGGTGTCTTTACCGGTGCCTTTGCCGCGGTAGCGGGCAAGCTAGCTGGGCGGCGCGTCGTCTGCATGGAGCATGGCACTTCAACGCTCCCCTATGATCCAAAGTTCTATGCGGAGCGCATGGCAATGCTCAAGCGAACGCGCTTGCCCATGCGGTTGCTCTCGCGCGTGCGTTACCTCTTTTACTGGCCGTCTCTGCGGCTAATGGCACGCATTACCGCCCGTTACACGGATCTTTTCCTCGTCGCGGGCGACGAGGTTGAGCGCGACCTGCGCACGCATCTCCATGTGCATCCCAGCCGCATCATCCGCTGGCGTTTTACCATTGATTTCGACCGCTACGCGCCACCCGATGCCGCGACACGGACCCACCTGCGCGCCGCGCGTGGCATCGCCGAAGATGCCATCGTCATCGCGATCGCGGCGCGACTGGCGCCAGAGAAGGGCATAGAGTACGCGACGAAGGGGCTGCGAGATGCCCTCGCAACCGTCTCACCGGACCTGCGGGCACGCGTGCGTGTCATCATCGCGGGTGAGGGTCCCCTGCGCGGACATATCGAATCGGAACTCCAGGAATATGGCCTGGCGAATCGCACGGAATTATGGGGCGAGACCGCCACACACGATATCATACAACTGCTTGCTTTGAGCGATATCTTCCTCTACACGAGCACCCGTGGCACTAACTACTCAATGGCCATCCTCGAGGCGATGGCATCGGGCTGTGCCGTTATCGCCTCGACAGAGCCGCTCACCAACGCTGAGCTGCTGGATGGGGGACGTGGCATCGCCATCCCGCCGCGCGATGCGACAGCGGTTGCGGCGGCCCTCACGCGGATCATCAGCGACATGGGACTTCGCGGGCACATGGGGCACTTGGCGCGTGCCTATATCGTGGAGGCGCACAGTGCCGCCGCGGTCAGGCGTAGCCTGCGACGCGCGACGTTCTGGGCACCCGATCTTTTGTCAGCCGACCCACCAGCCCCAGCAACGAGCGCGGGAAGGGGAGGGAGCTAGCATGACAGCATCACAGAGTGAACAGAACGGGCCAGAGCCATCCCCTTCCATCGTGAGTCAGCCGATCAGCGTGTCGGTACCGCCCGGGCAGGTCCAACTTACCGGCCTAGAAGTGGAGGGCATCACCGCAGCCCCAGAGAGCAGCGGCGAACGTGCTCCTGTGCCGCCTCTGGTGACACACGGCGGGAGACGTGGCCCACACCAACTTGTGGCGCGCGCCCGTCTCGCACTGAACGCGAAGGATGGCTATGGAGCGCTTGTCATCCGACTATTAAAGAGTTCCGGTGTCTATGCCATCGCCGCAATGGGCGCGCCCCTGATCTCGCTCGTCCTGACGCCGTTCTTGGCGCACCAACTCTCGCGCACAGACTACGGCTTCTTCGCGACCCTCGTGACGGTCATCACATTAGCTGGGGGAGTCACACAGCTTGGCCTGGGGTCAGCATTCTTCCGAGCCTACAACTATGATTTCACCGCCGAGCAGGACCGCCGTGCTGTGCTGTCAACCGCGACCGTGCTGCTGATCCTCGGCGTGGTGCCACTGGAACTGGCAGCGCTCTTCGCCTCATCCTTCGTGGCGGATGTTGTGCTCGGCAGACCTGATCTCAGCCAGTTGGTGTTGGTAGCCGCTGGCGTCATCCTCGTACAAAATCTCGCGGTACCGGCCTTCGCTTGGTTGCGTGCGGAGGATCGTGCGCTGGCCTACGCACTGCTCTCACTTGCTAATCTCTCGATCAACCTCATCGCCAATGTAGTCTTGGTTGGCGTATTCCGTCTAGGCATTATGGGCGCTCTCATCTCCATTGGTCTCGGCTTTGGGAGCGTGGTGCTCGTCATGCTGCCGTTGATCTTATTCCGCGGTGGCCTGCGCTTTCGACGGGATGTCGCGTGGAGCATGCTCGCCTTCGGTGTGCCACAGGTGGGCGGCGTGATCTCCTTCTGGGTGCTTCAACTCTCGGATCGCTACCTGCTCCTACATATGGTTTCAGCGGCCCAGACAGCGAGCTACTCCGTTGCCTACAGTCTCGGTTCGGTCCTCTCGACGCTTGTCATCAGTCCGTTCCAACTCGCCTGGCCCACGACGATGTATGCGGTCGCCAAGCGCGGCGATGCCGCGCGCGTCTACATGCTGGTCTTCCGCTATCTCGGCATGGTGCTGCTCTTCGCGGCATTCGCCGTCTCGCTCTTAAGCGCCCTGTTGCTCGACGTCCTCTTCCCGACCTCGTATCATTCCGCCGCGCTCGTTATTCCTATCATCGCCCTCTCTATCGCCTTTTATGGCGCCTATCTGCTCTTCGTGACTGGTGTGGCGATTCGACGACTTACCTGGCTGGCGACCCTCTTCACCACGACCGCGGCTGTGGTGAATGTCGGGCTGAATCTTGTTCTCATTCCTCGTTTCACCGCGATGGGCGCGGCGGCCTCCACCCTGATCGCCTACGTGCTCATGGCGCTTGTGGCGTACGCCGTGAATCAGCGCATCTATCCTATTCCTTTTGAAGTCACGAAGTTCTTCGGCATGGCCCTGCTCGCGGTGACGATCTTTGCGGCGAGTTACACGGCGGCGCAGGTGCTCGGTGGGTGGGCGCGGTGGCCCATCAGTGTCACCGGCCTAGTGGTGTATGCGGGATGCCTCGTTCTCTTCGCCTGGCGCGGCAGGTCTTCTGGCAGCACTGTGGCCTAGCGGCTCCAGCAGCATGTTGCAATGCATAGGCAGACGATCTCCCCCAATCGCGCGATGCGCACTCCACCATCCGAGACGTGCGTTGCTCTCTCCCGGCGGGAATCGTCTGGCCAACAAGCCCTTCGTGTAGCGCACGGCTAGCTGCCTGCCGGAGCGCGTCGCGGCAGCCCACCTCGGTTCTAGTCCAGTTCACGGATGCCCTTCACGGTGAGGGCGAGCAGATCCAGCAGCAGATTCAGCGCTCCGCCGCCGATGAAGACCCACGCCGCGCCGAAGCGGTCGGCCAGCAGACCTGTCATCCCCAACCCCACCGGGGCTAGCGCGAAGGAGCCGAGGAAGTCTATACTACTGACGCGCCCCAGCATCCCCGCCGGAATCAACTCCTGCAAAACGGTATCCCAGATGATGCCAAAGATCCCTATGCCCGCCCCAAAGACCAGCGCCGCCACCAGCACCACCACCACCGCGCTCTCGCGCGGCATGGCCACGCCAAAGCTGGCCAGCACCGGTGGCACTCCGAAAGCCACCAGCGCGAGAGCACTGACAATGACGCCAATATAGGCCGCCAGCCCACGCCGACGCAGGCGATGAAGCTGGCCAACGCCCACTGTTGCCAGCAGCGCGCCAGCGGAGCCAACCGCGAGCACCGTGCCGAGAAGCCAGACGCCCGTGCCATAGTCCTCCTTGATCAACTTGGGAAGCGCGACCTGGAATGGGGCGTTCCCGACGTTGGCGAGCGAGGCGATGACGATCGTTACCCACAACCAGGGTGAGCGCGTCACATAGCCCAGGCCTTCACGAATATCGCGCAACATACTTGGGTGCCTGCCTCCTTCGGCCGTCGGCTGCGCCGCACGCGGCACGCGCACGAAACCGAGGCAAACGGCTGAGGCAACGAATGTCGCGCCATCGAAGGCAAAAGCCGCGGATGGCCCTGCCAAGGCAACGAACCCCGCCCCCAGCGCCGGGCCGACGAGCAGGCTGAGCTGGCGTCCGATGCTGGTGAGCGCGTTAGCGGAAGGCAGCGCCTCCACCGCCACGAGTTGCGGCGGAATTGACTGATACGCTGGAATGAAAAATGCCTCCGCTAGCCCAAAGAACAACGCGAGCGCCATTAGGTGCCAGGTCTGGAGCGTGCCCAGCAGCCCCAGCGCCGCGATTCCCCCCACCGCTAGCGCCCGCGCGCTATCTGACCAAAGGAGCACCAGCCGTCGAGGCAGCCTATCCGCGATCACGCCGCCGATCAGCATGAAGATCAGCCGTGGCACCGCCTGCACCGCTAGGACCGCTCCCATTGCCGTCGAAGAGCCGGTCAGCACGAGGACTTGCCAGGCAATCGCCGTATAGAACGCGCCATTTCCCAGGGAGGAGATCGTCTGCCCGGCCCATAGCAGCGCGAACGGGCGCGACTTCAGCGCCCGCGCGAAACGTAGGCGACCACCGACCCCCGTCTTCATGACATGGCTCCCTTCCGCTCATCCTCAGGTGCCACATCGAAGAGGTAGCGCTGGCCGTCGGCGAGCAGCTCTGTCAGCGCGTCGCGCTGAAGCACTAGGTAGGTCCGATGTGCGCGACGCTCCATCCTGACGATGCCCGCGCGGTGCAACGCATTCAAGTGGTGCGAGATCGTTGGGCCCGAGACGCCCAGCGCGGGAGCCAACTCCTGCCCATAGTATGGGCGCGCGGCCAGCAGTCGCAGCAGCCGCAGGCGCGTGGGATCAGCGAGCACGCCGAAGACATTCGCCCATCGCTCCACCGCGTTGCCGCCCGATGGCGCGGCCAGTGGCCGCTCCTCCAGGACACGCGCCGCGCCGATCAGCAGCAGCAATGGCTCGTAGGCGCTACCATCGAAGAGCGGCTGCCGGCTCTCATGCAGATAGTGCCCGATGTGCAGATGCCACATAGCCAGCGGTGCGATGACGAGCGGCGAGAAGCCGGCTGGATGAACGAATGCGTGCAGCCAGCTAATGACCACCTCCGGTCGTGTGTGCGCCAACACGCGCAGCCGCTCGACAGCGCGCTCCCGCGTCGTGGCCAGTTCGGGAGCCAGCCGCGCGTAGAGCCGATCAGCATGCAACCGCAACAGACCCACCACCTCCGCCCGCGCCGCCTCAGGCTCGGCCAGCAGACGCAGCAGCAGCGCGCGCCGCCTGCCCAGCAGGCGCAGCGAGCCATCTACGAAGGCGCGAGCCGCCGTGGGCGACGCGGTAAGCGCCACCAGTTCTTCCGTCATCAGCGGCGCGTCGGGATGCACATTCCCCGCCGTCACCGCCACACGCAGAAAATCGCCCAGCGGCATCCGCTCGATAGCCTCTGGCAGCGCCGCCACGTCACCGTCGCCCGGCAATAGCGGCACCAGCGCGACATACGCCCCACCAAGCGGCGACTCCCCACCGAACCACGTGCGCATCCGTTCCCACTGGGCGGCGGTATACTCCTCCCGCGCCAGGGCCACCCATGCGCGCTCCGGCCCTTTCATATCCCCACGGGCGAGCGCCACCAGGCCCTCAACCAGGTCATAGGCAGGCGCGGTATCCAACCAGACCTCCGCGCCATCAGGCAAGCGCAGCAGCACACTGACATGCGCACCCAGCACGGGTGGCGCGCCTCCACGCCCGTTGCGTTCCGAGACCATTCCTTCACTCCTTCGCAACATTTTATTTCTATCTATTATTAACATTAGTATATGATATAACTATAGTCAAGAATGGCGATGCTGATAACCGGTATGTGTCAACGGGGGCCGCACCGCGTCGCCACCACGCATCGTCGCGCGAAATGCCCCTCTATCGCTTGACCTGGTGGCTACATCTGGTACAATGCGTGCGGATGGGGTGCGCGGTCAGCGAGGTAGGGCGGCGGCGGCGGGAACGGCGCGTGTCCCGCTTGGCGCGCCACGGCCCCTTTGGCGGCGCCACGTCTCCTCGCGCAGCGGAGGTAGGCCCGCGCATGGATTCTCGGCAGCCTTACCAGCGGACGCAGTGCTCTGGAGAGGGAAGCCGTCCGGCGAATGCCGGAGCGGATCCTCCGCCACGTGCCTCGCCCGCCCCACATGTGACGATCCTCATCGCCGAGAATGAAGAGAACAATCGCCACCTGATGGAGCAGATCCTCAAGCTCGCCGGCTATGCCTGCATCCTGGCCACGAACGGGCTGGAGGCGCTCCACGCACTGGATCTCGAACGAGTGGATCTCGTGCTTATTGATCTTTCCATGCCAATTCTGGATGGCTACCGCGCCACCGAGCTTATCCGGCAGCGCCCCGGCTGCGCGGCGCTCCCGGTGGTGGCGGTGACCGCTCACGCCCTGAGCGGCGATCGCGAGCGCGCGCTCTCCAGCGGCTGCACCGAGTATCTCGTCAAGCCTTTCCGCCCGCGCGACCTGCTACGGCTTGTTGAGCGGCTACTCTGCCCATGCTAGGATACCTTGGCGTATCCTCATCGCACGACCTAGATGATGTGACCCATCTTCGGCTTGCGAAGCCGAAAGACACGCACCGATCCGTTGTTCTCAGGGCAGCGCGGAGGCCTGGCTCGCTTGCCGCTCCCCGCGTGTCCGACTGATGCTAGAAGCGAGTGGACGAGAGGCATGGATATTCGAGTCAGCACGCGCGATGTGCAGCAGTTCGATGGCGACGCATTGGCGGTTGGCGTCTTCGCGGGCGAGGAACCACATGGGCCAGCCGCCGCGCTCGATGAGGCGCTGGTCGGCGTCATCGCGGAGTTGCACGCCAGCGGCGAGGTGACGGGAGCCGCCGATGAAGTCGTGCTGCTGCACACGCTCGGCAAGATCGAGACCGCGCGCATCGCCATCATCGGGCTGGGCCGACGCGAGCATTTTACTCTTGCTCGCGTGCGTCGTGCCTCCGCCACGGCCTGCCGAGCGCTGCGCAAGGCTGGCGCGCACGATGTCGGCTTGGCGCTTGCCTGGGCGGATTCTGGCTTGAATCTGGCCCAGGCCGCCCGTGCCAGTATCGAGGGTGCCCTGCTCGGCCTCTACGAGTTCACCCTGTATCAGTCCACTCCCTCTGCCCACGAGCGCGATGGCCAGCAACAGACGGATGAGCATGCCGGTCGCAAACACCTGCATTCCATCACCATCATCGGGCGTGGGCGCGAGCCAGCCCTGCGCGCCGCGGTCGAGCGCGGGCGTATCCTAGCGGAGTCCACCAACTTCGCGCGCGACCTGGGCAACGAGCCGCCTAACGTCCTCACGCCCTGTGAATTCGCCCAGCGTGCCAGCGCGATGGCTGAGCGCTTCGGCTTGGAGTGCGAGATCTATGGCCCAGACTGGATGCGTGAGCAAGGAATGGGCGCCCTGCTCGGAGTGGCGCAGGGCAGCCACCAAGAGCCGCGCTTCATCCTCCTCCGCTATCGCGGCGGCGCGGCGGATGAGCCTGGCCTGGGGCTGGTCGGCAAGGGCATCACCTTCGACACGGGTGGCATCTCCATCAAGCCCGCCGCCGCGATGGATGCGATGAAGATGGATATGTGCGGCGGCGCGGCGGTCATTGGCGCGATGATGGCCATCGCGCAACTGAAGCCCGCCACCAACGTCACCGGCATTGTCCCCACCACGGAGAACATGCCCGGCGGCAATGCCTACCGACCTGGTGATATTCTGCGCGCCTCCAACGGCAAGACCATTGAGATTCTCACCACCGACGCCGAAGGTCGGCTGATTCTGGCGGATGCGCTCTCTTACGCCACCCGGCTCGGCCTCACGCCCATCATTGATGCCGCCACCCTCACCGGCGCGATCGTCATCGCGCTTGGCCACCTGCGCGCTGGCCTCTTCTGCAACGATGACACGTTGCAACGCACGTTGATGGCCGCGGCGGAGGCGGCGGGAGAGCGTATCTGGCCGATGCCGATGGATCCTGAGTATAATGATCTGGTGCGCAGTGAGATCGCTGACATCAAGCAAACGGGGACACGGGGCGGAGGCGCCATCGCCGCCGCCAAAGTGCTCAGCCATTTCGTCAACAACCTCCCCTGGGCGCACCTGGATATCGCCGGCGTCACTGCGCGCGAGAAGCGTGATGCCGAAGGCGATAAGGGGGCGACGGGCTTCGGGGTGCGCACCTTTGCCGAGCTGGCGGGCATACTCGCCATGCGCAAAGGCTAGGCATCTGTCAGCTAGCCACGGGAAGGCACAGCGCCCTTCACCTCGCCGCACGCCAGCGCGAGGCGCGCGCCAACTTGGAGGGAGAGACGCCATGCGAGTCACTGTGCGCTACTTCGCGTCGTTGCGCGAGGCGGCTGGAGTAGGAGAGGAAGCCCTCGCGCTCCCCATGGGCGGGGGGGTGCCGGAGGCGCGCGCGCTGCTCGTCGCGCGGCATCCCGCGCTGGCGCGGCTGCTGCCGGCGTGCGCCGTCGCCGTTAACCGCGCGTATGCCCCCACCGACGCGCCGCTCACCGAAGGTGACGAATTGGCGTTCATTCCGCCGGTAGGGGGAGGATGAGTGTGGACGCGCTGCTCCGTATCACCGCTGAGGCGCTGGATGACACAACCGTGCGGGCGCTAGTGCGTCATGTCACCCACTCTGGCGCTGGCGGCATCGTCACCTTTGAGGGCATTGTCCGCGATACCTCACGTGGCAAGCGCGTGCGCTATCTAGAGTACGATGCCTATCCAGAGATGGCGACACAGGAGATGGCCGTCATCGCCGCCGAGATCGAGCGACGCTGGCCGACTGCTCGCGTGGCCATCGCCCACCGTATCGGCCGACTGGAGATCGGCGAGCGGAGCGTGGTCGTGGCCGTCGCTTGCCCGCACCGCGCTGAGGCATTCGACGCCTGCCGCTATGCCATTGATACCCTCAAGGCCACGGTACCCATCTGGAAGAAAGAGATCGCCGAGGATGGCGAGGAATGGATTGAGAACCACGCATGAAATTTGGCATCGTCGTCTTCCCCGGCACCTGGAGCGATAAGGATTGTCTGCGCGTACTCGGCCCCGTCCTGGGGCAGGAGGTCGTCAGCATCTGGCACGAGGAGACCGATCTCCAGGGATGTGACTGTATCATCCTGCCGGGCGGCTTTTCCTACGGAGACTACCTGCGCGCGGGGGCCATCGCCCGCTTCGCGCCGGTGATGGGGGCGGTGCGCGCGTTTGCGGCACGTGGCGGGCTGGTGCTGGGCATCTGTAATGGCTTCCAGATCTTGCTAGAGGCTGGGCTGCTCCCTGGGGCGATGCGGCGCAACGCGAGTCTGGAGTTTCGCTGCGAGTGGGTCCACTTGCGTGTGGAGAACGCCGAGACGCCTTTCACCCGCCTCTGCCGCCCTGGCCAGGTCCTGTGCGTTCCCATCTCTCACGGCGAGGGCAACTACTTCGCCGATGATGCCACCCTCGATGCGCTGGAGGCCAGTGGCGGCGTGCTGTTCCGCTATTGCGCGCCCGACGCCGATGGCACCATCAGCGCCGCGGCCAACCCAAACGGCTCACGTCGCAACATCGCTGGCATCATCAACCCTACACGCACGATCGCCGCGATGATGCCCCACCCTGAGCGCTGTGGCGAGGCCGTGTTGGGCGGCGAGGATGGCTTGCTGATCTTCGGCTCCATCGTCGCGGCGCTGGCCGCGCGGGGCGCGATGGCGCGCTAGACCGTCTGCCGACCGAATGCTCTTCGCTTCTTTATCCCGCTCCTCCCTGCGTGATATAACGAAGCGGATGCGTGATTCCTCGTTGCGGCTCGTGCCCGCAAGGAGGCTCTGCTTCGCGCCTTGGATGCGTTAGGAGCATGCCAGCGATGGACGACCTTGCGTGTAACCTGGGCATTGTGTGTGGGCATTGCGTGGCGGGCATGAGCCTGTTCGCTGTCAGGGAAGGCGATTCTTGACACCAGCCCAACTCCTCGCCCAGCCAGGATGGGGCGCCGTTCGGGAGAGGCACAAGGAGCCGAAACCGCTTGAAACGCGACCATGATCTCATCTTTACACCGTCCAGCCCAGAACACCAACCTCCCGACCAGCCTCCCGCCGCGCGGAGCGCCCCGGCCAAGCGCGCCCGTCAGAGCACAGCGCAGCGACAACTGCGCGAGACCGAGGAACGCTACCATGCGCTGCTCGCGGCGCTGACTCAGGTGTTCTGGACCACCAATGCCGAGGGTCTGGCGGACCGTGATATGTCGGCGTGGTGTGCCTATACCGGCCAGGGCGAAGAAGAGGCCAGAGGTTGGGGCTGGCTCCGCGCCATTCATCCCGACGACCGCGAGCGGGTTCAGCATCTCTGGTC